>NZ_CAUPYC010000039.1:0-38592 GCF_963515335.1 uncultured Paenibacillus sp.
GGGTGAGTTAGCGGCACGGCGTGCCGCTAACGGATGAAATGCCGAGGTTCGGCGGCTGCAAAGACGCGCTAGCGGCACGGAATGCCGCTAACCGGCGGTCGAAGCGGCCAATGGGGGAGTTAGGAAAGATGAACGTAAAGACAGCCCCGTATTTGCTTAGTATCGTAGGTTAAAATGGATAGTGGGAAACCAACCATTTCAGAGCTACAAAGCAAAAGGAGCTGTTACTTATGCAATTTACCCCAAAGTTCATCGGTTTAGATGTGTCCAAAGAAAAAATTGCGATGGCGGTTGCAGATACAGGAAGCGATGCGCCACGCTACGGGGCACAATAACGTTCATAGCAACGGCACGGCGTGCCGTTAACGTAGGATATGTAGAGGTTCAGCGCCGACAGACAAGCGGGCTACGAGAATAACTTCGCTGCCACCGGTGATAACCGGTAGCTATGAACACGCTGAACTCCTTTGTCGGGGAGCAGCATTCCCTGAGCACACAATTGTTTCAACAACGCCCTGGCATGGCGGTCTTTTATTCCTGCCAGTGCGCATACATCCGAAACGCCGATAGAATCCGGGGAATACGCGGCTAAACGCAGTATTTCCCGTTCCTTTAAAGGCAGATCATCCAAAGTGCCGGATTGGCCGCCGTACCACCGGCCCAGCATCTGCTGAATGAACTGCTGGCATTGCCGAGGCTTGTCTTTTACATCATCAAGTGAAAATCGGATGACCTTCCAGCCGTCGAGAATCAGGTGGTTCTGCCGCATCAGTCCGTCTGCGAAGGTGCGGCGGTCCGCGTCCCGGGCATGCGGCCCGAATCCGTCGATTTCCAAAGCGATCTTATGCGGCGGGCGCAAATACGCGAAGTCAAGAAACCTAATTCCATCTAGAAAGTCGGTCGCTTCATACTCGGCGTGCAGATGCTCGAAATGGCCTACCGCTGGCCACCATACTTTCTTAAGGAACAGCTTTTCCGCAAAATCATGCCTTTCAAGCAGCCTTCGCCTTCGTTCTCCCGCACTTGCGGATATTTGCCGTTCTAACCAAGCGCGAACAATCGTTTCGTACATCATTAACCCCGCCTCCCCGACAATTAAAAATAAAAAAACCGCCCCTCCCCGTCGAAACGGAAAAGAACGGTGTGCTTCACGCGTCTTATGGAACCCATTATAATCCATATTAAATCGAAAGTCACGCACAAAAAAAGGACAGGAGGTTTTTAATCATCATGGAACTCAAGATCGGGGCGAAGGCGCCGGATTTCAAGCTGCCATCGCCCGACGGGGAGATTAAGCTGAGCGATTTCAGGGGGAAGAAGGTCGTGCTTTATTTCTACCCCCACGACATGACGCCCACCTGCACGCAGCAGGCTTGCGATTTCCGGGACGCCCATATGGAGCTGCTTGCAAACGACGCGGTTGTGCTGGGCGTAAGCACGGACGAGCTCGACAAGCACGTGAAATTCCGCGACAAATACGAGCTGCCTTTCCTGCTGCTGTCCGATCCGAAGCACAAAGTATGCGAGAAGTACGGCGTATGGCAGCAAAAAAAGCTGTACGGCCGCGAATACATGGGCATCGTCCGCTCGACGTTCCTGATCGACGAGAAAGGGAAACTCGTGCGCGAATGGCGGAACATTAAACTGAAAGGGCACGTCCAGGCAGTGCTCGATGCGCTGCGCGGCGACGGGGCCGAAGCATCTTCCCCGCCGGCTCCGTTTCCTTGACTCTCGGAAAACCGGTTCAGTATAATTAGCGTTATGAATTAAGGGAGGCCGTGTAATGGACAAGCCAAATGAAATCATTGTCGTCCTCGATTTCGGGGGGCAATACAATCAATTGATCGCGCGACGCATCCGCGATCTCGGCGTATACAGCGAGCTGCTGCCGTACAATACGCCGATCGAGAAGCTGCGCGAGCTTCAGCCGAAAGGGATCGTTTTCTCGGGCGGTCCCGCCAGCGTGTACGAGGAAAACTCGCCGCTGCTCGATCCGGCCGTTTACGACCTGGGCGTGCCGATCCTCGGCATCTGCTACGGCATGCAGCTGATGAGCCATCAGCTGAACGGCAAGGTGCAGCGCGCCGGCAAGCGCGAATACGGCAAGGCGGAGGTCGATTTCCAGGAGAACTGCCAGCTGGTGCTCGGACTTGAGAAGCGGCAGACCGTCTGGATGAGCCACAGCGACCTCGTCGTGGAGCCGCCGGCCGGCTTCCGGGTCGATGCCAGCACGGCGCATGCCCCCGTTGCGGCAATGAGCCATCCGGAGAAAAAGTTTTATGCCGTCCAGTTCCATCCGGAGGTGCGGCATTCCGTCTTCGGCATCGACATGATTCGCAATTTCCTGTACACGATATGCGGCTGCGAAGGGCAATGGTCGATGACCACGTTCATCGACGATACGGTCCGCGACATCCGCGAGCAGGTGGGCGGCAAAAAGGTGCTCTGCGCGCTGTCCGGCGGCGTCGATTCCTCTGTGGTGGCGATTCTGCTCCACAAGGCGATCGGCGATCAGCTTACCTGCATGTTCATCGACCACGGCCTTCTGCGCAAAGGCGAAGCGGAGAGCGTCATGGAGACGTTCGTCGGCAAATTCGATATGAAGGTGCTCAAGATCGACGCGAGCGAGCGGTTCCTCGGCAAGCTGAAGGGCGTGGAGGATCCGGAGCAAAAGCGGAAGATCATCGGCAACGAATTTATTTACGTGTTCCAGGAGGAATCGGGCAAGCTGGACGACTTCGAATTCCTCGCCCAAGGAACACTCTACACGGACATCGTCGAGAGCGGCACCGCGACGGCGCAGACGATCAAGTCGCATCACAACGTCGGCGGCCTGCCCGAGGATATCAAGTTCAAGCTGGTCGAGCCGCTCAAGGCGCTGTTCAAGGACGAAGTGCGCAAGGTCGGGGAAGAGTGCGGCCTGCCGGCCGCCATCGTATGGCGGCAGCCGTTCCCGGGCCCTGGCCTCGCGATCCGCGTGCTCGGCGAGGTGACGGAAGAGAAGCTGACGATCGTGCGCGAATCGGACGCCATCCTGCGCGAGGAGATTGCATATGCCGGTCTTGAACGCGAGATCTGGCAGTATTTCACGGCGCTGCCGAATATGAAGAGCGTCGGCGTCATGGGCGATGCCCGGACGTATTCGTACACGGTCGGCATCCGCGCCGTCACGTCGATCGACGGCATGACGGCGGACTGGGCGCGCATTCCGTACGAAGTGCTGGAGCGCATCTCGAACCGGATCGTCAATGAAGTCGATAACGTGAACCGGGTCGTCTACGACATTACGTCGAAGCCGCCGGCGACGATTGAATGGGAATAACGAACGAACGCATGACCGACAAGCCTCCGGCTGCCGTAAATACGGCGCCGGGGGCTTTTTGCATGCCGATCGCAGCCGAGCGAGCCGGCCGGCGCAGCTTTTTACCAAACGGAAGTTTTATGGAATCAGCCATCAAGCCCCGGCAATATTTGTGCGTTTTTGTAATTGCGATTACAGAAATGGGCGGAAAGTCCGTGTTAATATAGGCTTAATGACTTATACAAGCAAACTATTGGAGTGATTTTCAAGTGATTTTGGTACCGACCGGCAGCTTGCAAGAGGGGGATCGACTCGGGCAGCATGTATATAGATCGGACGGCAGGCTTGTGCTTTCGCGCGGCGCCGTTCTCACGGCCAACCTTATCTCGGGTCTCATCCGCATGAACATCGACAGCGTCTACATCGACAACGTGCGGGACAACGAAGCGGTTCCCGCCAGCTTGATGGACAGCGGGCTGCTGCGCGCGGCGGCGATCGATGTCGTCCGCGCCGTATTCACGGAGGTGGCCGGCACCGGCAGCTTTCACAGCAGGCCGGTCATCCGCCTGGCCGACGACATGCTGCGCGCGCTCGCCAAGGAGGGCGACGTCAAGCTGCAAATGAAGGAGCTTCGCACGGAAGGCAGCTATCTGCATGCGCACAGCACAAACGTGTGTGTGCTTTCGATCATGACGGCCATGGCGCTCGGTTATACCGAGCAGCATCTGCGCACGGTGGCGATCGGCGCGCTGCTGCACGACATCGGGTACGTCGCGGCGCAAGCCGTCGATGCGCGGACGGATCATCCGCGCATCGGCTTTGATCTGGTCCGCCGGCACCCCGACCTGCCGCTGCTGGCGGCCCACGTGGTGCTGCAGCACCATGAGCAGTTGAACGGCGGCGGATTTCCGCTGGGCATCCGCGGGGAAGCGCTGCGGCAATCGGCGCAGATCGTTGCCATCGCCAACGATTTCGACCACTTTGTGAATGAAATCGGGCAAAACCGGCTTCCCCATGAAGGAATTGAATACGTCATGTCGAAAGTAGATGTATCCTACGAAATCGCCGTTGTCCGGGCGTTCGTCCAAAGTGTTGCCCCATATCCGATCGGCACGGTCGTACGCCTGTCGAACGGCATGATCGGAACGGTAAGCGAATTGCACAAGGGGCATCCGTCCCGTCCCGTCATCGTGACGAAAGATCAGGGGCTGCGCTTCGACCTTCTTCATTTTCAAACCGATTTCATTGAAGAGGTCATTCTGGACCCAAGAGTGCTGGCCGGCTGACACCGGACGGAATGGCTCTGAAGAGGAGAGAAAAGCGTGTCGATCGATGCCGCCCGTCTGCGGGCGACGATCCCCTTTTTCAAGGAGATCGCTCCGGACGTTCTGGATCATATTATTCCTTTCATGTACGAGAAAACGTTCAAAAAAGGCTCGATCATCTTCTTTGAGGGTGACGAGGGCGACGAGATCTTTTTCATCCGGTCGGGCGCCGTGAACATTCACAGCTTCGACGGGGTGAAGAAGGTCATTCTCGCTTTTCTGCAGGAGGGCGACTACTTCGGCGAGATGGCCTTGATCAAGCCCGGCCTCTACCGCTCGGCCACCGCGGAAACGACGCAGTTGACCAGGCTGTATACACTGCGCCGCAACGATTTCGAGAAGCTGATCATGGACAACCCGACGCTCGCTTTCCATCTTCTGGGCGACACCATGGAGCGGCTGCGGAGGGCGAACCAGCAAATTTACGATCTCACCTTTCTCAACGTGCGGACGCGCATCGTTAAAAGGCTTATCCGGCTGTCGGAGGAATTTGGCGCAACGACCCCCCAAGGAGTCCGGATCGAGCTGAAAATCACGCACCAGCAAATGGCCGAGATGGTCGGCGCGGTGCGGGAGACGGTCACCAAAGTGCTGCTGGAACTGCAGGAGTCGGGATTGATCCGTATCCGGGATAAAAAGATTTTGCTTCCCGATCCGGACCTGCTGGAGCGCAAGCTGCGCGAAGAAAACTGAACGATCGGAACCGACAGATCCCGAGTGGGCCGCGGTGGCGGACATCCGGGGTTTTACTTTTTTGACTGCTAACGTAAAATCCGAACAAAACATCGGTCAGAATTCGACATTATTCGGAAAATTGCATTGACAAACGCGGCGCACACTTTTAGAATGAGTTTTGGAAAAAATAACAGCATATCTTTTCGTATAATCTCAAGAATCGGCTTGAGAGTCTCTACGAGGTCACCGTAAATGATCTGTCTACGAAGAGCGGGAAAAGCGACCGGCAAACCGGCACCGGGAATACTTTTCCTGTTTTGCGCAGAACCTAGGAGAGATGGCAATGGCTCCTCGGGTTCTTTTTTGTTCCAATACATTTTCTGGGAGGCGCATGGAAAAATGGATCGTTTCTTTCGCTTGAAAGAACTCGGAACAAATGCAAGAACGGAAATTATGGCAGGCTTGACGACTTTCATGACGATGGCTTATATATTGGCCGTCAACCCGGGCATTCTCAGCACGGCCGGACTCGACTTTTATTCGGTATTTCTGGCGACGGCGCTGGCCGCGGGCATTTTTACGATCGCGATGGGCCTGTTCGTCAACTTTCCGGTCGCGCTCGCGCCGGGCATGGGCCTCAACGCTTTCTTCGCGTCCACGGTTCTGGCGTCGGCCGCTACCGACACGCCGATCTCGCCGGCCATGGGCCTGACGGCGGTATTTATCTCGGGTATTATTTTCATCATTCTTACCGTGACGCAAATCCGGCAGCTGCTGCTCGTCGCCGTGCCGGACAGCCTGAAGCATGCGATTACGGTCGGCATCGGGCTTTTCATCGCGATCATCGGCTTGAAAAACAGCGGGCTGCTGACCGTCGCGGTGCAGCCTGTGAACGACGTTCCGGCCGGGCAATTCACGAACCTGCTCGGGTTCGAGTCGGTGTTTCATATCGGCAGCCTTGAGGTTCCGGGCGTATGGCTCACCGTAATCGGGCTGTTCCTGATCGCCATCCTGATGGTGATGCGCGTGCCCGGCGCCATTCTGATCGGCATGGTGCTGATCACGATCCTCGCGATCATCGTCGGCGAGGTTGACCCGGCGAAGGCGCTGCAAGGACAGACGTGGACGCCGAACTTCAGTGAGCTGAACTTCTGGTATTTCGATTTTGCGGGGGTTATCGAGGTCGGCCTGATTTCCGTCATCCTGACCTTCACGTTCGTCGAGCTGTTCGATACGTTCGGCACGCTCGTCGGCACCGCGAACCGCGCGGGCGTTATGAAAAACCCCGAGGAAGGCCGCAAAAAGGTCGGCAAGGCGATGTTCGTCGACGCGGTTGCGGTCAGCGGCGGCGCGGTGCTCGGCACGAGTACGGTCACCGCTTTCGTGGAGAGCTCCGCGGGCATCGCGCAGGGCGGCCGTTCCGGATTGACCGCGGTCACGACCGGCGTCTGCTTCCTGCTCGCCTTGTTCCTGGCGCCGCTCGTCGCGCTCGTTCCGAGCGCGGCCACGTCCGCGGCGCTGATCATCGTCGGCGTGCTGATGATGCAATCCGTCAAGGAAATCGACTTCTCGGATTTGGTATACGCGGTTCCGGCGTTCCTGACGATCACGTTCATGCCGTTCACGTACAACATCGCCAACGGCATTTCGTTCGGCATCGTGTCGTACGTCGTGCTTGCCTCCGTGGCCAACCTGTCCGGCAAAACCGGGAAAGGCAAGTACACGGTGCACTGGCTCATGTGGGTGCTCGCGATTCTTATCGTCGCGCGGTACGTGTTCATGGGCGCGGCTTGATTTTTGAAAGTTGGACTGAACGAAAACATCCCGTAAGCGGTCGCAGCCGCTTTCGGGATGTTTTTTTGTGTGCAATGTGGCGGTTCTCCGTAGTGTTCGGTGCCGTCGCCCGCGCTGTAGCCTGCACAACGTCGCTTATTTTGCCGAGATGGTGCGGCCGCCATGATTTAACCTGCGCAACGTCGCTTATTTTGCCGAGATGGTGCGGCCGTCATGTTTTAGCCTGCGCAACGTCGCTTATTTTATGGAGATGGTGCGGCCGCCATGATTTAGCCTGCACAACGTCGCTTATTTTGCCGAGGTGGTGCGGCCGTCATGATTTAACCTGCGCAACGTCGCTTATTTTGCCGAGGTGGTGCGGCCGCCATGATTTAGCCTGCGCAACGTCGCTTATTTGCCGAAGGCGGCGCAGCCACCGTATCCCAATCTGCATGATGTTGCCGAATGGCTAATTGGGCACCCTCGTCGGATCCCGCCTTCAGCTCGCTGGCGATCCGCGTTGCACGCTAAGCTTCGTTTAGCCGTTCGGGGAGACGTGTAATGAAGTAAGCAGCCGGGTATTTGGCGCAGACCGGTCGGAAACAGCCGGCCCGCCTCGAATGCTATAAGCAAAAGAGAAACTGCGGGGGTTTGGATAACTCATTGCAGCGTAAGCCTTAGGGGGAGAGCGCATGCGTTCATGGAGATTTTGGCGGAATTTTTCGTTGGTGCTCGTTGCGACTGTGTCGGCCGTTTTTCTGGGGGGAGCGGTATGGGTATCGGGGCAAAACATCGACAAGCTCGCGGAGCCGCTGCCTGAGCCGACGATCATCTATGACCGCTACGGCCAGCCGGCTTCCAAGCTGCGGAGTTCAAAGGTCGTGCCGGTCAAGCTTGCGGACGTTGCCGAGCCGATGAAGCAGGCGATCGTCGCGGTGGAAGACAAGCGCTTTTACAACCACCGGGGCGTCGACGTCGGTGCCTTGGCCCGCGCCATGTGGCGCAACGCAACGGCGGGAGGCGTCGTGGAAGGCGGCAGCACGATTACACAGCAGCTTGCCAAGAACGGCTTGCTCTCGCCGGAACGCAGCCTAAAGCGCAAGCTTCGGGAAGCGGCGGTCGCGATCAAGATCGAATCCGAATATGAGAAGGACGAAATATTGGAAATGTACCTGAACCGGATTTACTTCGGGGAGGGCAGCTGGGGCATTCAGGCGGCGGCAAGCACCTATTTCGGCAAAAAAGCATCCCAGCTCACCGTGGCGGAATCGGCTCTTCTGGCCGCGCTGCCGAAGGCGCCCAGCCGCTACACTCCGTTCCGCAATCCGGAGGGGGCGGCTGAGCGGCGCAATGTGGTGCTCGAATTGATGAAGGAGCAAGGGTATCTGACGGATGAAGCGTATGCGAAAGCGGTGCTTGAGCCGATTCGTTTGAATCGGGTCAAGGGGAATGATCCGCTTGTCGGCCAGTACGGATCCTACATCGATTATGTGATTGAAGAGGCAGTTAACGTTTACGGCATCCCGGAAACGGAGCTGATGGGCGGCGGGCTGCGGATTTATACCGGTCTTGATCCGAAGGCGCAGCAGGCGGCGGAGGCGGTTTTCGCCGATGCCACCAAATTTCCGCCGACCGGCAAGGACGGCGTGCCGGTGCAAAGCGGGGCGGTGCTGACCGATCCGTCCAACGGCGCCATACGGGGCATGGTCGGCGGGCGCGGCGACCAGGACTCGCGCGGGCTCAACCGTGCGGTGTCGATCCGGCGGCAGCCGGGCTCGGCGTTCAAGCCGATTGCGGTATATGGGCCCGCCCTCGACAGCGGCTATGCCGCCGAATCGACGCTGTATGACGGGGAGCTCGACATCGGCGGCTACCGCCCGACCAATGCGGGCGGGACATCGCGCGGGCAGGTTACGCTGCGCGAGGCTTTGATCCGTTCCTACAATGTGCCGGCCGTATGGCTGCTGAACGAAATCGGGGTAAGCAAAGGCTGGAAAATGGCGGAACGGTCCGGTTTCGAGGTGACGGAGGACGACAGGAATTTAAGCCTGGCGCTTGGCGGGCTTTATAAGGGCGTCTCGCCGCTCCAGATGGCTCAAGCTTATGGAGCATTCGCGAACGGCGGCGTGATGCGCCAGGCTCATGCGATTACGGTCATCAAGTCGAAGGACGGGAATGTGCTGGCGAAGGCGGAGCCGGTTGAGACGAAGCTGGTCAGTCCGCAGACGGCTTATTCCTTGACGCTGCTGCTGGAGGAGGTTATCGAGCGGGGAACGGGCAAGCGTGCGGCGCTCGGCCGCCCGGTTGCGGGCAAAACGGGAACGACGCAGCTGCCGGATACGAAGCAGTATGCAGGAAAAGAGGGGACGCTCGATGCCTGGTTCGTCGGCTATACGCCGCAGTTGGCGGCGGCCGTATGGGTCGGCTACGACAAGCCCGACGCGGAGCATGTAATGGCGGCCTCCGGCGGCAGCTCCCCCGCCGCGGTGTTCCAGGCGATCATGAGCCGGGCGTTGGAGGGTGTGCCGGCCGCGGCGTTCGAGGCGCCTCCGGGATGGAAAGGGCCGGCGGCGGTCGCTCCCGCTCCCAGGGTGAAGAAGGACAGCGTGTGGAGGGCGGACCGCGGCGAATGGCGCGAGCGGGATTCGGGCGACGTCGATGATGATGATGATGATGATGACGAGCGGAAAGAGGATCGGAAGAAGCGGGGGAAGGAAGGGAGGGGTAAGAAGGAGCGGGATGAGGAAGAGGACGATGATTGAGGATTGAAACAAAAGCCATAAGCGTTAATAGGCCGTAGTCGTCATACAGGCCCGTTGCTCCGCAATGAGATGCAAAGATTTGCAGCATCATTGCGGGGAACGGGTCTGTTTGTTGTGTAAGCCTTGAACGCAGTTTTAAAATCGAACACTTATTCTCTGACAGAGAGGTGTCAGTTACAGTATGTAAAATTGAAGAGGGAATAGAAGTCGTTGTGCAGGAACGACCGCCGGTGGCGTCACTGCAAACTCGAACCATCAGTGAGCATCTGAATAAGTATTTGTGCTCAACGCTCCCGGCGGCAGTCTTCAACTATATTACCAAAAAAGACATAGAATACAATGGTCACTGGTGTGTATGCCCAAGAACTTTAGAGATGGAAATTTTTGTTGACAAATGTACTTATCTGTTGTACGATTCATTTGAGCAGATGTTTTTATAAGTGAACATATATATAATTATTTCATTAGAAGGAGTGATTCAATGATGATTGTTGGTTCTCCTGAGTCGTTGGTACGATTGCGATTTCCTCTTGTAGGCAACGGACGCTTACCATTCGATTATAACGAGACGTTGTTCGCCGGCTTGTCTCGTATCAACCGGTTTATTCATGACAACACAGATTTGCGTGTTTCTCCCTTGGTCGGCGTTACGGCTTTTGGCAACGAGCTGCTTCTTTCCGATCCGATCAGCAGCGTATTCTACATCCAAACACCTATACCCCATATAGCGACGCTACTCAAAATTTCAGGTAAATCCATCACACTTCTAGATAATCACTTCCGTATCGGTATCCCGCAAATCGAATCGCTTGTCCCGTCGTCCATCTTGATTGCTCGAATGGTTACCGTCCGCGGCAAAGAGACCGAGGAGCAAATCAGCGAATACATACAACAAGAATTGTCCCGGCGATTTGAAGCAAGAGTTGGACATGATTACAATCTTCATATTTTGCGTCGGCGTATTTTATCGATTCACGGTAAAAGGATTTATGGATTTGGTGTGGCGATTACCGATATTGCGTCAGACCAGTTGTCACTTAATATTCAGGCCAATCCGCCAGCATTCTCGAGAGCAAAATATGGCTGTGGCTTTTTTCACCCGGGATATTTTGATGAGCAAGACCGCGAGTCTGTGCCTGCCATGACAGAGGCGCGGTCATGAACCAGCGTATTTTGGCCAAGGGAGTTTCGAAAGAGCGGCCCGTCCCTGCATATGCGACAATGGCCGGACACGCGGCGAATGTGGCGGACGCCGGCGATAAGCTGGCGCGATGGCTGGGTAGAGGCGCACTTCAGCATCTCGGACTTGTCGGCAGGGAGTCGGACCTCCGGACAGTTCTCCGCTGGTTCGGCTGGACTCACGATTGGGGCAAGGCGGGCAATCAGTACCAGCAAATGCTGCACGGCGGCAATCCGCTGCAGTTGATGCGGCATGAAGTGGTATCGGCGCTTATGCTTTGCCATCACCCCGTATTGTGTAGATTAACGGAGACTTTGGGTGAAGAACTGGTGAATGTCCTTCTATGCACTGTGCTCGGGCACCACCGGAAATTCCCGGCTCCTTTCGGATCCCATGATATTCGGGAAAGGGAAGAATTGATCGTTAACATCAACCATCCCGATTTCGGGGATTTATTGTCCACCATGTGCAGAGAACTTGGAGTGAGCGAACCATCGGATAGACTCGAATCGTTCACGATAATAAAGAGTTATGTGGCACAAGGACAAACCGAGTTTTGGCGGGCCGACGATAAACTCAGACGATTAAAAGATGGGCTGATTGATTGGTCGGAGGAAAGTAATAGCGACGAACAGATTCGGTTTACAGCTCTGTGCAAGGCATTTGCGATCACGGCGGACGTGGCGGGCAGCGCGTTGCCTGAGCCGGATAAGCGCACTCATTCGATTCGCTCCGCTTCAGAGACAGGCATAACTTCGGATGATATGAAAGAATTAATCGAAAGATGGGCAAAGAACAGGGAGATTCCCACTCCGTTCAGGCCGCGTGAATTTCAAAGGCGGGTTGCGGAATCGGAATTTCGTTTGACGCTTGTCGAAGCCGGCTGCGGTTCGGGGAAAAGTGTAGCTGCCTATATGTGGGCGCAGCGGTGGGCTGAGCGATTCAAGGCGGATGGCCTTTCGCCGCCGCACTTCTTCTTCTGCATGCCGACGATGGGTACGGCAACCGAGCAGTTTCGAGATTACGCGATGGAAGCCGACGTCGATGCGGTTCTGGAACATTCCAAAGCCGGGCTGGATCTGGATTCCATGCGTGAAGCATTGACTTTAGAGGAAGACGAGAGCATCAAGGAGCAATTCTTCCGGCAACAAGAGACGATCGATGCATTCCGGCTATGGACAGCGCCGATGACGGTTTGTACCGCCGACACAGTGCTCGGCAGTATGGTAAACGCTCGCAAATCGCTTTATCATTTTCCGGTCGTCGCTAACGGCATTATCGTATTCGATGAGATTCATGCCATGGACAACCGGATGTTCCGCCATTTGCTCGCTTTCCTTAGGTACTTGCCGAATCTTCCTGTGCTGCTGATGACAGCTTCACTGTCGGAGCGCCGCAAGAAAATGCTAATGGAGGCAAGACGAGAGCCAATGTCCGTCATCTCCGATCGTGAATCCCGACAAGCCGAGGTGCCGCGTTATTTGCTGCATCGGATTGAAGACACGGCAGCGCTTAATGAGTCAATCGCGCAAACAGTCCGGGCAGGCGGTAATGTGCTATGGGTTTGCAACCAAGTAGAGCGTGCGGGAGAAACCTATAGTTGTATGCATAAGCGATTTGAGCAGGAAGGTGTACGGGTGTTTGTGTATCATTCACGTTTCCGCTACGGTGACCGGAGTAAACTGCATCGAAGAGTGGTCGACAGCTTCAAGGACGGCAAAGGTCCCGTGATCTTGATCGCAACGCAAGTTGCCGAGATGTCACTTGATCTTTCTGCAGATCTGCTTGTTACGGATTTGGCACCGATTCCTGCCCTCATTCAGCGACTGGGTCGCCTCAACCGACACGCATTGCCCGACGGACCGAAGCCGGCTTATATTATGGAGCCTGATGGTTCATTACCGTATGAACCTAAAGAACTTGAACTAACTGAGGAATGGATGGCTGCATTGCAAGCGGAAGGGCGGCCGCTGTCGCAGTTGGATTTGGCACAATACTTTGAACGTCTGGACAGCGGTGCGGAGCAGAACCCGAGGAAAGAGTGGAGGGAGGCGTTCAACGATGCGGTGTTTTTCTCCGGCATATGGGAGACTCCGGTTTCACCTTTGAGAGAGTCCGGCCAAACGGTATCTATTATTCTGGACAATGATTTGAAGTCGTTCCAGGCAGAGCACGGGGAGGGACCAGGCAGCGATTGGGTTGGGAAGTATGAAGTTCCCATACTGCTGAAGAATGAGGTGTTCGGCTGGAAACGAATTGCGGGCAGACCAGTCGCACCGGCGGATCGCATCAAATATGACTATGACGAGTTGACGGGAAGGGGGATAGGAGCAAAATGGGTCGACTAGTGTACAGGTTGGACAATCCGGCTTATACGATTTATCACCGGGCGGCGCTTGGTGGGCTTGCATCCACTGTTCGTGCATGGAGCAAGGAGGGGGATGGCGAAGAACTGGCTGATAAGGGTATCCACGGGCAATACGATGAGATGAGCGTGACACTGGAGTGGGGTGACGCAATGGAAGGTACGGAAGCGCTGAGACAAGTGCTTCAAGCTTCTTTTCGGGTGACCGAGAACAAACTGATTGACTTGCCGGGTCATGGGATTCCTTCAAATCGGCATGCGGAGCGTGTGGCAGTGCACAATGCCATTCTGGGCACATTTCTTCAACATCACACAACACGAAGTGTCAATAAAGACATAGCTTTCATCAATATTGCGAATGCGGATCAGGAAGACCGGCCGCCGATTCTGATTTCGTACAAGCCCGTCAATAATTTCGCTCATCAGAGTGCGAAGGGAATGGAACTGCTTGACAAGAAGGGAGGTTCTTTACCGAAGACAGCGAAGATTCCTCAATACGTCGTACCGGGCGCGATGTCAGGTTCGGTATCCTTGGAAGCGCCAGGGGACGAAGCGTTTCTGCTGTTGTACTTGATCGTAGGCTGCCCGCTTTATCTGGTACGGTCGGACTCTTGGAAGGAGAAAGTGCAATTCGGCATCCTGGTTCCTGATGTAAGTAACCTGAAACAGTTCGTTCGACGGGTGCATAGGGATCATGATCAGGCAACTATGATTGAGAGAAGTGACTTATTCGGATATGACAACCGGATTGTGGGCGGAGCGGAGGAGGCAGCGGTTCATTTTTTGGTCGATAGAACCGTGGGAGATCGAATCGATAAGGATTTCATGGGTGTGCGCGGTTTTCAGACAGTTGCGATGGGTAAAGTGGCATGGGACGGCAATCAGAATAACCGAAGTTCCATGCGCGCCATCCGGCTTCATTACGATGAGATAGACATTTACCGGGCCGCCGCCGGCTCCAGGTTGAATGAGAAACGCAAGATACCGTTGAAAACAGGGGATACGTTCGTTAAACCGGCAACGCGTTTTCCGGCGTTGATTGCGGCCAATCTGGCGGCGGACAGGCATTGGTGCGACGGCCTGAAGGAGTGGATCGGCGAGCAGAGCGAATTCAGGCAGCTGAAATATATGAGGGAGGGATTGGTCCGGATGAAGAATGCCATTCACAACGAGCAAGACAAGGCTATTGTAGAAGCGTTCCATGAAGGATTAAAGAGAATGTATGGGCAAAAAGGCGATCGGGCCAGGAAGGAGGGGACAAGTTTCGCTCGGTTGACGGAAGTGGAATTGGAACGTATCCGCAACACGATACTTCGGATGAAAACGATGGAGTTGTTATTTGGGTGGTTTGTACAGTTTTGCTCGACAGGATCCGGAGGAAAGGGGATTACCGCTTTCGGTAAACACCGGGAACTGCTCCTTTCCTTTTTTAACGAACCGCGCAATCATGCCCGTCTGCAAAATTTATGTCTATTCGCCATGTTGAGCTATGAAGGCGCAGACAAGAATGAATTGCCCGAAGCCCAAAATTCAATTGGAGGAGTGCGATAATCATGCCAACTTATTACCTGTACGGAACGGTGTTGACCGGGGAAGCTGTTGCGGCCAACAATCGAGGGGACAACATGGGTAACACGACGACTTTGCAAAAAGTTTTTCAGGAAGATGATCTGCATACCAGCGTATCAGCGGAGGCGATCCGGTTCGCCATCCGATACCGGTTCCAGCTTGAAGGGCTGATGGTCAACCGCAGCTTCGAATCATCGGAGGGGAAGTTGTTTTATGAGGATGAGAAGCGGGCTTATTGGAGCGGCGGGCAACAAGTATATATTGACGATGATTTGATGGGATTCATGGATGCGGCAGCTGCGAAAGTCGAACAGGAGACGGAAGCGGAGTCGGTTGCGGAGGATGCCTCGGAAGGGAACGGTGACAAGGCGAGACCGAAAGGCGGCAGAGCCAAAGGCAAAACGACCCGCAGACAGAGCCCGCTTGCGGTAGGCCGGGCTGTATCGCTGCGGCCTTACCGTGGTGAACTGTCGTTCAATGCCGTCAGCGGGGAAAAGGAGAAAGGGAAACTTTCCCTGTACAGCGCGGAAATGCACACCACGGAGTATCAATATTCATTCGGCCTGAACCTCGGCGATGTGCGCGTGAAAGAGCATATTGCCCATTTGATGGATGCTATCGCGGATATGCCGCCCGTGGCGGGCAATCATGCACGGTTCGCGTACGACTTCTCGCCGGCTTCCATAGTACTGAGGGTCACCTCGGCTCATTCATCTAAAATACAGAATTGCTTCCGGCATGATGAGGAAACGCGAGGCTATCATGTCGGAAGGCTGACGCGACGTGTAGAGACCGGCGACATTCCGGCGTCCGAGTTGATTGTCGGAGGCGAAATCGCTGATACGTATGAAGGAAATCGACTAAAGGAACTCGGCGTCTTCGTGAGCGGCGGTGTGGATCAAGCAATTGCAGAAGCGAAGCGGCGAATTGCCGAGTCGGATGAGCAGTTCGCCGTATTGCGGCAGGCGTAGGGAGGCGGCGCGGGTTGATTGCCTTATATATTGAATCACCTTACGGAGAGTTCCGCAAATCGTATGCCCGTTCATTTGCCGAATCCTATGTGCTTCCGCCGCCTTCAACGGTGTATGGTATGTTGCTGTCCGCGGTCGGTGAACGTTTCCGCAGCGCCCATGAGGGGGTCAGGCTCGCCTTCGCTTTCCGCCGCATGCCGCGCGTTGCGACAACGCTTCGCAAGATGAGCCGTCTCAAGTATGGCGTCGCGAGCAAACAAGCTACACTCGGCAACGCGCCGGAGTACATTGAGACTCTGTGCAATATTGAGATGATTTGCTGGGTTGATTCGTCGGGCGAGAAGGCGGAGATTTCACTTGAGCGACGTCTAATGGAAGCGATCGGGCATCCAGACAGTGTTGAACGGTATGGACTTGTAAGTCTCGGCCTGAGCGATGACCTTGTCAACGAGCTTAGTCTGTTGACTTACAGGGAAGATGCGTGGTATCGGCTGGTGTCCGATTCAGCCGGTCAGCCGGCGAATTCCGGCAGACTCGGAGACGAAGGGGGAGCATGGTCTTTGTGGTATCGGCTTATACCGGATTCCCAAGGGTCGCTGGAGCTGCCTGTTTGGGTCGATCATCTCGGAAGCGCAGGCACGCGCAGGCAGCGATTCGAGCTCGACGCATCGTCGACTTCGGTTGAGAAAGGGCCTGGCACTGCCGAATGGCCCTGGATTACGATTTAGAGGGGCTGGGACGCTATGTCCAATGAATACGCATTGGAGAAGCAGCCGCTGATTCGCGTTATGGCGCTGCACGCTTTGGCCTATTGCGAAAGGCTGTTCTATCTGGAAGAAGTCGAGGAAATTCGTGTGGCCGACACCCGCGTATATGACGGGAGGCGATTTCATGAAACGATTCCCGACTACTCCGGTTTGGAGCACTATACGATTGAGAGCGAAAGCTTGGGTCTTTATGGCAAGGTTGATACGATTCGTACGGCTGGAGGCAAGCTGCTTCCATATGAGTATAAGAAAGGCCGCTGCCGTTCGGATGATGGAACGTATCGCGCCTGGCCTTCCGACGAATTGCAGCTCGGCGCTTACATGATGCTTGTGGAAGAATTCACCGGGCAGCCCATTAACGAAGGTCGCGTTTATTACGCGGCTGACCATCGTACGGTAGAGATCGTCCTGTCGGACGATCTCCGCCGCGAGGTGGTGGACGCGGTCAATCGGGCTCGTATGTTGCGTGTGTCGCCGTATCGACCGAAGGTGTCGGTTAATGAACGGCTATGTCCCAAATGTTCGCTTGCGCCGGTATGTTTGCCGGAAGAGGAGAGGTTGGTCGAAGCGCCGGAGCGTGAAACGCTGCGTCTTTTTCCCGAGGATCGCGAGTCGTTGGATCTCCATGTCGTTGTACCGGGTTCCACTGTTCGCAAGAAAGGCGATATGCTGGTTATTGACAGAAAAGACGCTGAGGAGCAGACGGTTCCCATGCATCAGGTTGGATCAGTGACTATACATGGGGCTTCGCAGGTGACGACCCAGACGCTGCAAGCCTGCGCATATAAGGGGATACATATTCATTGGTTGACCGGAGGCGGGAAATATATCGGGAGTATGGCCAATGCTGCAGGAGCCGTCCAACGCAAATGGCGGCAGTACCGCGGATTGAGTGACCAAGGGAATGCGATGAAGCTGGCAATTGCGCTTGTGACGGCGAAAGTGGAAAGCCAGCTTCGATATATGCTTCGCTTGTCACGGGGATCTGAATTGCGTGGTGAGATGGAAGGTTACCTTCAGACGATAAAAACGATGCTTCGCAAAGCCCATAAGGCCGCATCCACCGACGAGCTGCTCGGTTTTGAAGGCAATTCAGCCCGTGCCTATTTTGCTTGTCTGTCGATTCTTACGCACGCGCAACATGGAGAAGGAATGGCATTCACCAACCGTAGCAAGAGACCGCCCAAGGACGCGCCGAATGCGCTGCTGTCTTTTCTTTATGCGCTGCTCTACAAAGATTGCGTACAGTCCATCCTGACCGTGGGTTTGGATCCCGTCATCGGGTTCTATCATCAGCCCCGTTCCAGCGGCTACCCGCTTGCGCTTGACCTGATGGAGCTGTTCCGGGTAGCGTTGTGTGACATGATCGTGATGGGATCAATCGGACGAAAGCAATGGTCTTTGCAGGAAGATTTTACTTTGGCGGGTGAACATGTTTGGTTGACTGATGAAGGCAAGAAAAAAGCAGTCTCGCTTTATGAGCGCCGCAAGCAGGATAAATGGAAACATCCGGTTATCGGCTATTCCCTTTCCTATGCACGGTTGATTGAGCTTGAGGTCCGGCTGCTTGAGAAAGAATGGTCCGGAAGCCCCGGACTCTTCGCTCTGAATCGGCTGCGTTGATGAAACGGAGGGATCGTTCATGGCGAAGAAGCAATATTATATCGTCTGCTACGATATTCGTGACCCGCGCCGATGGCGGAAATGCTACAAGATTTTGAACGGCTACGGGGAACGATTGCAATATTCCGTCTTCCGCTGCAGTCTGACTGAAAAACAATTGGCCGAGTTGCGCTTCAAGCTGGTCAAGGAGATGGATGCGGTCGATAATCTTTTGATCGCACCGATTCACCCTGAGTATATCAAGAATGTGTTTGTGCTGAATATGCCAGAAGATTGGGATGCGGAGAAAGATCGATTTTTGCTGTTTTAGGTAAATCAAGTACCGGGGTCGTTTTTGCGATATGGTTGAGAAAATGGCCTGAAACCCTTGTCGGACATGACTTTGTCGTTAAAAATCCTTTTGGACATGCTTGAAAGTTTGCCGACCCGCTTGCTGAAAGGCAACAAACGGAAGCGGTCTGGGAAATTGCAGCGATATTTGGTATTCAAGCGATTTGTTCCCAAGGTGCTTGAAAAGACTTGCCGCAAACCCTTTTCTGGCTTATGCTCATTTCAGGTGCTCCGAACTTATCTATGACGCCGAAAGGCGTTGAGCACATTCCATTCCTGATCCACAAATCATATGGGAATCCTGCACCGAACTTATCTATGACGCCGAAAGGCGTTGAGCACTCTGCATTCGATGTGGTTTCAAGTTGGCTGAGTCCCCGAACTTATCTATGACGCCGAAAGGCGTTGAGCACTCGAGTTTAGAGTGACAATTGATGCAAATCGTGTGAGTCCGAACTTATCTATGACGCCGAAAGGCGTTGAGCACATTATGGTGTGAAAGGAAAAACAATCCAAAGTGAAACCGAACTTATCTATGACGCCGAAAGGCGTTGAGCACATCAAAAACGCGAGCACCCCGACAATGGCGATCACCCGAACTTATCTATGACGCCGAAAGGCGTTGAGCACAGGATATGCGCCGGTTCGGCTTAACGTATGCTCTGCCGAACTTATCTATGACGCCGAAAGGCGTTGAGCACATGAAAATCAACGAAGAATTGTTCAGCGCAATTTTGTCCGAACTTATCTATGACGCCGAAAGGCGTTGAGCACGATCGGTACTCATTCCAGCACTGTTCTTATCTCTTGACCGAACTTATCTATGACGCCGAAAGGCGTTGAGCACTGTTGGGTTATGTTACGCCGGCGCTCGCCAGTATGACCCCGAACTTATCTATGACGCCGAAAGGCGTTGAGCACAAGACATCAAGGCGCTCAACAAAAAGGCGGCAAGCGAGTCCGAACTTATCTATGACGCCGAAAGGCGTTGAGCACCTCGGCGCGGCGATCCAGGCGGACGTGCTGGTATGGGCCGAACTTATCTATGACGCCGAAAGGCGTTGAGCACCTGCCTGATTTTGACGGGCAAGACGACTATTGGCACTACCGAACTTATCTATGACGCCGAAAGGCGTTGAGCACTTTTTTGCGCAATTCTCGAATTCGATTCCCGTACCCGAACTTATCTATGACGCCGAAAGGCGTTGAGCACTCTCAATCTGAGTTCAAGGTGTTTTTTCGGACGGCCGAACTTATCTATGACGCCGAAAGGCGTTGAGCACTATTGAAATATTCCTGGGTTCGGCGGCACACCCTCACCGAACTTATCTATGACGCCGAAAGGCGTTGAGCACCACAAACCATTGATGTTTATAGTTTTTAATCCCGCCGAACTTATCTATGACGCCGAAAGGCGTTGAGCACTCGCGGTCCACAAGCCGAGCGACGCGTTCCGGGTCCTCCGAACTTATCTATGACGCCGAAAGGCGTTGAGCACGCCATTAATTTTAAAAATCACGCCGGGATCAAGTGGCCGAACTTATCTATGACGCCGAAAGGCGTTGAGCACCAAATTAACGGTTGGGGAATGGCTCTTATTGCGCTTTCCGAACTTATCTATGACGCCGAAAGGCGTTGAGCACCGGTAATTGCGCGCCTCGTTAACCTTGCTCTCTTCCCGAACTTATCTATGACGCCGAAAGGCGTTGAGCACACAAAATCAAGGCGCTGACGCAGCTCGAGAAGTATCCGAACTTATCTATGACGCCGAAAGGCGTTGAGCACAAATCCAGGTCGGCACCGCTCAGGTTGGCACCGCTCACCGAACTTATCTATGACGCCGAAAGGCGTTGAGCACCCAAACAGGACGATGACCATCACCAGACACATAAGCCCGAACTTATCTATGACGCCGAAAGGCGTTGAGCACGGCCGATCTAACGAATGCCCGCGAGGTCGTGATTGCTTCCGAACTTATCTATGACGCCGAAAGGCGTTGAGCACACAAGTTTTCCGAGTCCATAAAAAAAGGCAAGATGATCCGAACTTATCTATGACGCCGAAAGGCGTTGAGCACTTACAGGCCACCAAGGAGCGCGTGAACGGTTGGAAGCGCCGAACTTATCTATGACGCCGAAAGGCGTTGAGCACTCCTCTGTGAAGAAGGAAGGCGTCTCACCGCGTGTAAACCGAACTTATCTATGACGCCGAAAGGCGTTGAGCACATGTAATTGCTCGGAAAGCCCTGTGCCGCGAACAACTCACCGAACTTATCTATGACGCCGAAAGGCGTTGAGCACTCCGCATGCTGCAGAAATATCTAATTGCATCGGGACCGTCCGAACTTATCTATGACGCCGAAAGGCGTTGAGCACGAAGTGTTAAACGTATCTGTTGACCGCCTGACTATCCGAACTTATCTATGACGCCGAAAGGCGTTGAGCACCAAATTAATGGTTGGGGTTTGGTGGTTCTATCGCTCCGAACTTATCTATGACGCCGAAAGGCGTTGAGCACCCGATCGACGCGGAGAGCTCTTCCAGGCTGATGCCGACCGAACTTATCTATGACGCCGAAAGGCGTTGAGCACCCGTACTGGGGTAAGAATGGCGGTTGGGAAGTCGATACGCCGAACTTATCTATGACGCCGAAAGGCGTTGAGCACCGGTATCCCCGTCGCCTGACTTGCCCGAGTCAGGTAGGGCCGAACTTATCTATGACGCCGAAAGGCGTTGAGCACGGCGTAGGCTACGACGATACGTATATGTGTGACACCGAACTTATCTATGACGCCGAAAGGCGTTGAGCACTTAAAAATGTCGGCGACGTGCTCGATGTCCAGCTGCCGAACTTATCTATGACGCCGAAAGGCGTTGAGCACGAAGTACTTCGATTCCCCGATGGCAATGGAACAATTCCGAACTTATCTATGACGCCGAAAGGCGTTGAGCACACAGCAGCGCGCGCCGTAACGTCCATGAACACAAGGTCTCCGAACTTATCTATGACGCCGAAAGGCGTTGAGCACAGAAATACAAGAAGGTTATGAAAAATCGAAGGAAGCCGAACTTATCTATGACGCCGAAAGGCGTTGAGCACTGCCGGATGCCGCCCTGGGCATCGGGTTCGCGGAAAAGCCGAACTTATCTATGACGCCGAAAGGCGTTGAGCACGGGTTTATTATTTAACGACGGGGAAAGCGAGCAAGCCGAACTTATCTATGACGCCGAAAGGCGTTGAGCACTACGTATAACGATTCGGCATTGAGCCAGCCGCGTCCGAACTTATCTATGACGCCGAAAGGCGTTGAGCACATCGATTCGCCCGGTTGCATCTCGCTCCCATAAGTAAGCCGAACTTATCTATGACGCCGAAAGGCGTTGAGCACCCGCTGAGGTGACTTGTATGGTGAAGCAGGCAAACAAGGACACCGAACTTATCTATGACGCCGAAAGGCGTTGAGCACTCGATCACACTCAACTGGCGGACGATCGAAAAGTCGCTGCCGAACTTATCTATGACGCCGAAAGGCGTTGAGCACCCGGCAACCCGATTAAGCGTGACCGAAAGGGCGAAGCCCGAACTTATCTATGACGCCGAAAGGCGTTGAGCACATGTAATGATTTTTGATATAATCTCCGGCATTTTGCGACCGAACTTATCTATGACGCCGAAAGGCGTTGAGCACATTACCCGCGACCTCGAGAAGGATCTGGAGATCTGCGACCGAACTTATCTATGACGCCGAAAGGCGTTGAGCACTAAACTCGGCCCGTTGCGTTGTCCTGCCCCGCAAGCCGAACTTATCTATGACGCCGAAAGGCGTTGAGCACAATTAATCATCAATGCCAAGCAATATGCGACGAAATCAACCGAACTTATCTATGACGCCGAAAGGCGTTGAGCACTCCACGGGGGCGGTGGGGGATAGATTTGCCTGCTTGTCCGAACTTATCTATGACGCCGAAAGGCGTTGAGCACCAAAAAGACAATCAATCGGGCCTCTTAACAGACGACCGAACTTATCTATGACGCCGAAAGGCGTTGAGCACGCTGGATGTCGCTTTGGACACGCTGACCACAGATGCCCGAACTTATCTATGACGCCGAAAGGCGTTGAGCACAAGCAGCAAAAGCTATCAAAGCCGCTATCGCCGACCGAACTTATCTATGACGCCGAAAGGCGTTGAGCACTTCGAGCATGACCGTTCGGCTTCGCGAGGGCAGATCCGAACTTATCTGACGCCGAAAGGCGTTGAGTACCCGGAGACGCCGCCGGTGCATTCCTCGTCTTCGCTTCCAAACTTATCAGTGACGCCGAAAGGCGTTGAGCACGCAGGAGAAGTATTTGGCAGTACATTTACGGCAAACCGAACTTATCTGTAACGCTGCAAGGCGTTCAGCACTCTCCGAGCTCCTCCGCTCGCCGGGCGATTTCGTGTCCGAACTTATCTATGACGCCGGAAGGCGTTGAGTACAACAGCGTCAATGGGAGTCAGATGAATAGGACTTTTAAGCACTCCTTTGGAAGACAACACTTGATTAACATTTGAGCGGACAAGACCATTCTGCAAACGCCGCTTGAGTGCAAAAGGATGGTCAAGCAAGAAATTGTAACGAAAGAGCCCCATTCACCGTTCTTAACAAGAAGCTGCTGCGGGTTGGAGCCGAGGCCGAAGGATTGAAAACAAGCGAGGACGCCGCGAGGCGTCCTTTCTTATCGGTAACACCTATTCGCCGTAGGGAGGTTTATGAAGATGGACCCGCTTTGCTCCGCGGAACGACCTAAAAGCGAACGATTATATTTGAACTTGTTTTTAATGTTCGTATTTAACGCTTTTCGGCGGTTGACATCGCTTGGGCAGGTTGGTACACTGAAATAGGCTTCGGCAAACAGCTCGAAACCACTCGTATAATGCCGGGAATAAGGCCCGGAAGTTTCTACCCGAGAACCGTAAATTTTCGGACTACGAGCCGCATTTCAAGAAACAGGTTGCCCCGCCAGGGGCAGCCTTCTGCTGTCTTCATCGTCCAACCACCGGCTGAGGCCGTCAGACATGATTGCGCACAGAGGGAGGCAATCCCGTTTCTTAACGGCTTGTGTCCCGCTTCGGTTCCGCCATATGGCGGCGCATACCGACGGGATTTTTGCGTTTTTTGCCCATAAAGCAATTGAAGGCTCTGTTAAAGTTTGGTGTGGATTGGCTTGTTAAACGGACAAAAGGATAGCCATGCTAAAAATAGCGGGAAATCCTCCGGCAAATGCAACTCGATACCGTGATAGGTGTGGTTAGCGGGAAAACGTCCTTCTAATCAGGCACGGTTTAATGGGATTCGGCGGCATGCCAATTCGCTAGCGGGAGGTTTTCCTCCTATGTCGATGAGAAGGGCTACGTAATGCATAATTAACAGGAAGTTTTCCCGTCTTCCTCCCGCCGGCAATCGACAATCAAACCGTAGCAGAGTGAATTTAATAATAGAAAGCGGGAAATCGACATGACAGCAATCGTGGGCGTCATCATGGGGAGCAAGTCCGACTGGGACACGATGAAGTTGGCCTGTGACGTTCTGGAGGAACTGCAAATTCCGTATGAAAAGAAAGTCGTCTCCGCGCACCGCACGCCGGACCTCATGTTCCGATACGCGGAGACGGCGGCCGAGCGCGGCCTTAAAGTGATCATCGCCGGCGCCGGCGGAGCCGCGCATCTGCCGGGCATGGTCGCAGCGAAGACGGTTCTGCCGGTCATCGGCGTGCCTGTGAAGTCGTCGAATCTGAACGGGCTCGATTCGCTGCTGTCGATCGTTCAGATGCCCGGCGGCATCCCGGTCGCGACCGTGGCGATCGGCAACGCGGGCGGCACCAACGCCGGCCTGCTGGCCGCGCAAATGATCGGCGCCTTCGACCCGGCTGTTCAGGCGCGCGTGCGGCAGCGCCGCGAGCGGATCGAGCGCGAGGTGCTGGAAAGCAGTGAGACGCTATGAGCGAGCATCGCAACTTACCGGGCGTTAGCGCCGGGCAAGCCGGCAACGATAACGCCGCCCACGCCGCTGCCGCCATCGGCAGTGCCGGCCAAGCCGCAGCCGGCTCCAACGCGGCCAAGCCGCGCACGATCCTCCCCGGCGCCACGATCGGCGTGCTCGGCGGCGGCCAGCTCGGCCGGATGATGGCGCTCGCCGGCAGCGCGATGGGCTACCGCTTCGTCGCGCTCGATCCGGCAACCGATGCGCCGGCCGGCCAGGTCGCCTCGCAGATCGTCGCCGACTATGGCGACTTCGCAGCGGCGCGCGAGCTTGCCGGACGCGCCGAAATCATCACGTACGAGTTCGAGAACGTCGATGCCGGCGTCGCCGCCATGCTGATGGCCGAATCGTACGTGCCGCAGGGCAGCGAGCTGCTCTATACGACGCAGCATCGGCTGCGCGAGAAGCGCGCGATCGAGGCGGCCGGCGTTCGGGTGGCGCCCTATGCGGAAATCCGCAGCCTGGACGAGCTGCGCGAGGCCGTCCGCCGCTTCGGCCTGCCGTGCGTGCTGAAGACGGCGACCGGCGGCTACGACGGCAAAGGCCAGTGGGTCATCCGCGACGAAGCCGAAATCGCACGCGCCTACGAATCGCTCAGCGCCGCCGGAACGGAGCTTGTCCTGGAGCAATTCATCAAGTTCGACAAGGAATTGTCCGTTATTGCGGCCCGCAGCCCGCAGGGTGAGATAAAAGCGTTCCCGGTTGCAGAGAATATCCATGTGGACAATATCCTGCATCTGTCGATCGTACCTGCCAGAGTTCCGGCCGAAACGCTCAAGGAGGCGGAGCGGCTCGCCACACGCATCGCCGAAGGGCTTAAAGCGGTCGGACTGATCGCGGTCGAGCTGTTCTGGTCGGCATCGGACGGGCTGTACGTCAACGAGCTGGCGCCGCGCCCGCACAACAGCGGACACTACACGATGGAGGCTTGCCGGACGTCGCAGTTCGAGCAGCACGTGCGCGCCGTCTGCAACCTGCCCCTCGGCGACACCGCGCTGCTGACGCCGGTGGTGATGGTCAACGTGCTCGGCGAGCACGTCGCACCTCTGGTCGACCATCTGGCCGACCGCGACAGGGCAGCCCAGGCCGAACGGCTCAACGTCGCCCCCAAGCTGCATTTGTACGGCAAGAGCGAAGCGATACACAAACGGAAAATGGGCCATGTGAACGTGCTCGCCTCGGACACCGAAGCGGCGCTGGCCTGGATTTCCGAAACGAATATTTGGAGGGTATGAGCCATCATGTTGGAGCGTTACAGCAGACCGGAAATGAGAGCGATTTGGACCGAGGAGAACAAGTTCAAGGCTTGGCTCGAGGTTGAGCTTTGCGCATGCGAGGCGTGGGCGGAGCTGGGCGTTATTCCGAAGGAGGACGTCGAGGCGCTGCGCAAGTCCGCGAGCTTCGATATCGACCGCATCAATGAAATCGAGCTCGAGACGCGCCATGACGTCATCGCCTTTACGCGCGCGGTGTCCGAGACGGTCGGTCCGGAGCGGAAATGGGTGCATTACGGGCTGACCTCGACGGACGTGGTCGACACGGCGATGGGCTACCTGCTCCGCCAGGCGAACGAGATTCTGCGCGCCGACCTCGAGCGGTTCATCGGCATTCTGCGCGGACAGGCCGTAGCATACAAGGATACGCCGATGATGGGCCGCACCCACGGCGTGCACGCGGAGCCGACCACGTTCGGCCTCAAAATGGCGCTCTGGCACGAGGAAATGAAGCGCAACCTCGAGCGGTTCGAGCATGCGGCGGACGGCGTCCAATTCGGCAAAATTTCCGGCGCGGTAGGCACGTACGCCAACATCGATCCGTTCGTCGAGGAGTTCGTCTGCAAGAAGCTCGGCACGAAGCCGGCGCCGATCTCGACGCAGACGCTGCAGCGCGACCGCCATGCCGAATACATGGCGACGCTGGCGCTGATTGCAACGTCGCTCGACAAGTTTGCGACGGAAATCCGCGCCCTGCAGAAGAGCGAGTTCCGCGAGGTCGAGGAGCCTTTCGCCAAAGGCCAGAAAGGGTCCTCGGCGATGCCGCACAAGCGCAATCCGATCGGCTGCGAGAACATTTCCGGCTTGTCCCGCGTTATTCGCGGCCATATGCTCACCGCATATGAGAACGTACCGCTCTGGCATGAGCGCGACATCAGCCACTCTTCGGCCGAACGCGTCATTCTGCCCGATGCCACGATGCTGCTGAACTATATGTTGAACCGACTCGGCAATATTATTCAGAACCTTCAAGTGTTCCCCGAGAACATGAAGCGCAACATGCAGCGCACGTACGGCGTGCCGTTCTCCGGCCGCGTCATGACGAAGCTGATCGACACGGGCATGAGCCGCGAGCAGGCGTACGACACGGTGCAGCCGCGCGCGATGCAGGCATGGGAGGAGCAGCGCCAGTTCCGCGAAATCATCGAGTCGACCCCGGAAATCACGTCGCGCCTGACCGCCGAAGAGATCGACGATTGCTTCAACCCGGCGTGGCACCTGAAGCACGTCGACACCATTTTCAAGAAACTCGGCCTGATCTAAAAGGGGGAAACGGACGCGATGAACCGGCAAGCGTTGGCTGCCGCGGCACACTTGGTAAAAGCGCCGCTGCTGTATAAAGGAAAGGTGCGCGAGCTGTATGACCTCGGCGAGCATTACCTGATCGTCGTCACCGACCGCATTTCCGCGTTCGATTATGTGCTGGAGCCGGCGGTGCCGGAGAAGGGCAATGTGCTCAACCGGCTGAGCGCCTTCTGGTTCGGGCGCACCGCGGATTTGCAGCCGAACCACGTCGTGCATACGGATGTATCGAAGCTGGGCGAGCTCATCACCGGCCACGAAGCCCTCAAAGACCGCATCATGGTGACGCGCAAAGCCGAGCGGATCGACATCGAATGTGTCGTGCGGGGCTATATCACAGGGGGCGGTTGGAGACAATATCAGGCAGCGTCGGCGATCAACGGCATCGCGCTGCCGGCCGGAATGCGCAAGAACCAGCGGCTCGAGCTGCCGATTTTTACGCCTGCGGCGAAAAACGACGTCGGCCACGACGAGGACATCCCGTTCGAGCGGATGGCGGAGATGGTCGGCGCCGGACTGGCGGAAGAGCTGCGCGACCGCAGTGTGAAGCTGTATGAATACGCGCGCGGCTACTGCGAGGAGCGCGGGATCATTTTGGCGGACTGCAAATTCGAGTTCGGCCTGATCGACGGCAAGGTCATTCTGATCGACGAGCTGTTCACGCCGGACTCCTCCCGCTTCTGGGCGAAGGAAAGCTACGAGCTGGACATCGAGATCGACAGCATGGATAAGGAGCCGGTGCGCACATATCTGGCCGGATCGGACTGGGACAAGAACAGCCCGCCCGCCCCGCTGCCCCGGACCGTCGTCGAGGAGACGACGCGCAGGTATTTGGAGATTTACAGGCGCCTGACCGGCGAGAGCTTGGTGTAAGATACTGGATGCACGATGCAGGATGCAGGGCCTGGACTTTATAGATGACAATCGGCTCGACCATTGAATAGGAGGCAGGAACAACGATGAAGGCAACGGTTTACGTGACGATCAAGCAAAATGTATTGGATCCCCAAGGCACGGCGGTGCAAGGCGCGCTTCACTCGATGGGTTTTGACGAGGTCAATAAAGTGCGCATCGGCAAATATCTCGAGCTCGAGCTCGACACGGCGGACCGCGGCGAAGCGGAAGCCCGGATCAAGGCGATGTGCGAAAAGCTGCTGGCCAATACGGTGATCGAAGACTACCGCTTTGAATTGGAGGGCTAAACCGATGAAATTCGCGGTTCTCGTTTTTCCCGGATCCAACTGTGATATCGACCTCTATAAAGCCGTGGAGGACACGGTCGGACAGCCGGTCGACTACGTCTGGCATACGGCGACCGACCTTTCCGACTATGACTGCATCCTGGTGCCGGGCGGATTCTCCTACGGCGATTACCTGCGCTGCGGGGCGATCGCGCAGTTCACGTCGGTGATGGCCGAAGTGCGCAAGGCGGCGGAAGCGGGCAAGTACGTGCTCGGCATCTGCAACGGCTTCCAGATTCTGACGGAAGCGGGCCTGCTGCCCGGCGCGCTGCTGCGCAACAGCAACCTGAAATTCCGCTGCCACCCGGCGCTGCTCGAGGTCGTCAACAACGAAACGCCGTTCACGAACCAATACGCGAAGGGCGAAATCATCGATATTCCGATCGCGCACGGCGAGGGGAACTATTACTGCGACGAGCAGACGCTGGACGAGCTGGAAGCGAACAACCGGGTCGTGTTCCGCTACAAGGCGGGCGCGAACCCGAACGGCTCCGTGAACGACATCGCGGGCATTTGCAACGAGCAAGGCAACGTCGTCGGCATGATGCCGCATCCGGAGCGCGCGGTCGATCAGCTGCTCGGCTCGGAGGACGGCAAGCGGATGTTTACATCGATTTTGAACGCATGGAGGGAACGGCATGGCGCAGCAGTTAACGGCTAAGGAACCGACGGCGGAGCAGATTGCGGACCAGAAAATTTACACGCAATTCGGCGTAACCGATTATGAATATGAGCTCATCTGCGGTTTTCTCGACCGCAAGCCCAATTATACTGAGATCGGCGTGTTCAGCGTCATGTGGTCGGAGCACTGCTCCTATAAGAACTCGAAGCCGGTGCTGCGCAAGTTTCCGGTCACCGGGCCCCGCGTCCTGATGGGACCCGGCGAAGGCGCGGGCATCGTCGACATCGGCGACAACCAGGCGGTCGTGTTCAAAATCGAGTCGCATAACCATCCTTCCGCGGTCGAGCCTTATCAGGGCGCGGCGACGGGCGTCGGCGGCATTATCCGCGACATTTTCTCGATGGGGGCCCGTCCGGTCGCCTTGCTTAACTCGCTGCGCTTCGGCAAGCTCGACAATCCGCGCGTCAAATATTTGTTCGAGCATGTGGTCGGCGGCATTGCCGGCTACGGCAACTGCATCGGCATCCCGACGGTCGCGGGCGAGGTCATGTTCGACGAAAGCTATGAGGGCAACCCGCTCGTCAACGCGATGTGCGTGGGTCTGATCGATCACGATAAAATCCAGCGGGGCGTCGCCAAGGGCGTCGGCAACCCCGTTTTCTACGTCGGACCGGCGACCGGCCGCGACGGCATCCACGGCGCCACGTTCGCATCGGTCGAGCTGTCCGAGGAATCCGAGGAGAAGCGCACGGCGGTGCAGGTGGGCGATCCGTTCATGGAGAAGCTCGTGATGGAAGCCTGCCTCGAGCTGATCGATACCGGCATCGTGCTCGGCATCCAGGACATGGGCGCGGCGGGCCTGACCTGCTCCAGCGCCGAGATGGCGGCCAAAGCCGGCAACGGCCTCGAGCTGTACCTGGACGAGGTGCCGCAGCGCGAGGAAGGCATGACACCATACGAGATGATGCTGTCGGAGTCGCAGGAGCGGATGCTGTTCGTCGTCGAACCGCAGCATGAAGCGCAGGCGCGGGAGATTTTCGAGCGTTGGGGCATCATCTGCGCGAAGGTCGGCAAAGTGACGGACGACGGCCGCCTGCGTTTGTTCCATAAAGGCGAGCAGGTAGGCGATATGCCGGTAAAAGCGCTCGTCGACGAGTGCCCGATTTACAGCAAACCGTCGCAGGAGCCTGCGTACTATGCGGAAAATGCGGCGGTCGACACGGCGGCGTACCCGGAAGCGGCCGATCTGAACGAAGCGCTGCGCAAGGTGCTGGCGTCCCCGACGGTGGCGAGCAAGGAATGGGTGTACAACCAGTACGATTACATGGTTCGCACCAGCACGGCCGTACAGCCGGGCTCGGATGCGGCGGTCGTGACGATTCGCGGCACGCGGAAGGCGCTGGCGATGACGACCGACTGCAACGGACGTTACGTCTACCTGGACCCGGAGATGGGCGGACGGATCGCGGTCGCGGAAGCGGCGCGCAACATCGTGTGCTCCGGCGCGGAACCGCTCGCCATTACGGACAACCTGAACTTCGGCAATCCGGAGAAGCCGGAGGTGTTCTGGCAGATCGAGAAGTCGGTCGACGGCATGGCGGAAGCGTGCCGCGTGTTGGACACCCCGGTCATCGGGGGTAATGTAAGTCTGTACAATGAAAACGCCAAAGGCGCGATTTACCCGACGCCGGTCGTCGGCATGGTCGGCCTCGTTCACGACACGGACCATATCACGACGCAAGACTTCAAGGCCGCGGGCGATGTGATCATTCTGATCGGCGAGACGAAAGCGGAGCTCGGCGGCAGCGAGCTGCAATACGCGGTGCACGGCCGGACGGAGGGCCGTCCGCCGGCGCTCGACCTGGACCTGGAGAAGCGGGTGCTGGGCGGCGTGCTGGGCGCGATTCAGAAAGGACTCGTCGCTTCGGCGCACGATCTGTCCGAAGGCGGCCTTGCCGTCGCGCTGGCCGAATCCTGCATCAGCGGCGGGGGGCTCGGCGCGACCGTGAACATCTCCACCGGCCTGCGCCCGGATGTGGCGCTGTTCAGCGAATCGCAATCGCGCATCCTGCTGTCGGCGAAGCCGGAGAAGGCCGGAGAACTGAAGGATTGGCTCGCCAACCAAGGCGTGACGCACACTGAAATCGGCATCGTAGGAGGAAGCAGCCTCACCGTTAACGTCAATGGCAGCGCCGGCATCCAATCGCCGGTCGAACAACTGGAGAAGGTTTGGAAGGATGCGATTCCATGTCTGATGAAGTGAAACGGCTGTCCAGGCTGTGGACCGACCGCGGCGGGCATTATAACGAAGGCCTCGGACGGGACGACATTTTCGATAAATTGAAGGAGGAGTGCGGCGTATTCGGGGTGTTCGGCATCCCGGACGCCGCCTCGCTCTCCTATTACGGGCTGCACGCGCTGCAGCACCGCGGCGAGGAAAGCTGCGGCATCTGTACGGTCGATTCGGCGCAGGGCGGGCTGTTCAATTACCACCGCGGCCTCGGACTCGTCAAAGAGGTGTTCGGCAAGGACAACCTCGAGACGCTGGCCGGCGACCGTTCGATCGGGCATGTCCGGTATTCGACGGCGGGCGGCGGCGGCCTGGCCAACGCGCAGCCGCTGGTGTTCAAATACCGGGACGGCGACCTGGCGGTCGCGACGAACGGCAACATCGTCAACGCGCCGGAAATCCGCCGCGAGCTGGAGTCGCACGGTTCGATTTTCCAGACGACGAGCGACACCGAGGTCATTGCGCATCTGATCGCCCGCTCGCCCAAGGATTTCGTCAGCGCGGCGCGGGATGCGCTGCAGCGGTTGATCGGCGGCTTCGCTTTTCTGCTGATGACGAACGACAAGCTGCTTGTCGCGTCCGATCCGCACGGCTTGCGTCCGCTCGTGATGGGGCGGCTCGGCGAAGGCTTCGTATTCGCGTCCGAGACCTGCGCGCTGGAGACGATCGGCGCGGAGTACGAACGCGACATCCAGCCGGGCGAGCTGCTGGTATTGGATGCGAGCGGCATGCGGGTGGAGCGTTACGCGCCGCTCGAGCGGCGGGCGACCTGCGCGATGGAGTACATTTATTTCGCCCGCCCGGACAGCGACATCAACGGCGCGAATTTGCACGCCGCACGGAAGCGGATGGGCAGCCGGTTGGCCATTGAATCGTTCGTGGACGCCGATATCGTAACGGGCGTACCGGATTCGAGCATTTCGGCCGCGATCGGTTATGCGGAGCAGACCGGCATTCCGTATGAGCTCGGTCTGATCAAAAACAAATACACGGGCCGCACGTTCATCCAGCCTTCCCAGGAGCTGCGCGAGAAGGGCGTCAAGATGAAGCTGAGCGCCGTCCGCAAGGTCGTGGAAGGGAAGCGCGTCGTCATGATCGACGATTCGATCGTGCGCGGCACGACGTCGCGGCGCATCGTCAACCTTTTGCGCGAAGCCGGCGCGACCGAGGTGCATGTGAAGATCACCTCGCCGCCGTTCGCGAATCCCTGCTATTACGGAATCGATACGCCGGATCGGAAGGAGCTGATCGCCTCTTCCAAGACGGTCGAGGAAATCCGGCAGGCGATCAACGCCGATTCGCTGTCGTTCCTGAGCCACGAGGGCTTCGTGGAAGCGGTCGGAGGAAACGACGGCGAGTATAACCGCGGGCTGTGCATGGCATGCTTCGATAACGACTATCCGACCCCGGTCGATTATACGTCCGAGAAAAGCTGCAGCTGTTAAGGTTTCGATCGCCGCCATGCGGCGCCGCAACGCGCCACGGGACGGGCATCATGGCCGGATTGTAGATTGGATTTCATAAGATTGGCTTTCGATTGAATCGATTGCATTGGACTGGACTGGCCGGATCGGCTCAGGTTCGGCATGGATTGGCAAACCAAATGGTTGGGAGTGACCCTGGTGTCAGAAGCGTACAAACAGGCAGGCGTCGATATCGCGGCGGGCAATGAAGCGGTCGAGCGGATGAAAAAGCACGTCAAGCGCACGTTCCGTCCGGAGGTGCTGACCGACCTCGGCGGGTTCGGCGCGCTGTTCGGCTTGAACAAGGACAAATACGAGGAGCCGGTGCTGGTGTCCGGCACCGACGGCGTGGGCACAAAGCTGAAGCTTGCTTTTGCGATGGACAAGCATGACACGATCGGCATCGACGCCGTCGCGATGTGCGTGAACGACATCGTGGTGCAGGGCGCGGAGCCGCTGTTCTTCCTCGATTACCTGGCCTGCGGCAAGGTGGTGCCGGAGCGGATCGAGCAGATCGTCAAAGGCATCGCGGACGGCTGCCAGGAGTCCGGCTGCGCCCTGATCGGCGGCGAGACGGCGGAAATGCCCGGCATGTACGAGTCCGACGAGTACGATATCGCCGGCTTTACGGTCGGCATCGTCGACAAGAAAAAAATCATCGACGGCCGGGCGATTGCGGCGGGCGACGCGGTGATCGGTTTGGCCTCGAGCGGCGTGCACAGCAACGGCTTCTCGCTGGTGCGGCGCCTGCTGCTTGAGCAAAGCGGCTATTCGCTGCAGGATACGCTGCCGGAGCTGGACGGCGCCAAGCTCGGCGACGTGCTGCTCGAGCCGACCAAGCTGTATGTGAAGCCTGCCCTGAAGCTCATTGAGAGCGTGCAGGTCAAAGGGATGGCGCATATTACGGGCGGCGGCTTTATCGAGAACATTCCGCGCGTGCTGCCGGACGGCGTCAACGTCGAGATCGACTACGGCTCGTGGCCGATTCTGCCGATCTTCAAGCTGATGCAGGAGAAGGGCGGCATTGCGAACCGCGATATGTTCACGACCTTTAATATGGGCATCGGGCTCGTGGCGGTGGTGGCTGAAGAGCAGGCGCAGCGGGCGCTCGACGTGCTGGGCGGTCTCGGCGTGGCGGCTTACCGGATCGGACGGGTGACCGAAGGCTCGCGCATGGTGACTTTTACGGGGGCTGACGTGTAATGAAGAAGCTGAAAATCGCCGTATTCGCGTCCGGGCAGGGCACCAATTTTCAAGCGCTGGCCGATGCGGCGGCGGACGGAAGGCTCGATGTCGACATCGGGCTTTTGGTTTGCGACAAAGCGGCGGCTCCCGTCGTGGCGCGGGCGGAGCAGGCCGGCGTTGAAGCTTACGTGTTTGCGCCGAACTCATATGCGTCGAGGGAAGCTTACGAAACGGAGATTCTGGCGGAGCTGCGGCGGCGGGGCGTTGAACTGATCGTGCTCGCGGGCTACATGCGCATTATTACACAGGTGCTTGTTGAGCCTTATTATGGGCGAATGATCAACGTGCATCCCGCGCTGCTGCCGTCTTTTCCGGGCGTGAACGGCATTCGGCAGGCGCTGGAGTACGGGGTGAAAGTCACCGGCGTTACGGTCCATTACGTGGACGGCGGCATGGACAGCGGCCCGATCATCGCGCAGCGGGCGGTGGAGGTGCTGGACGGGGATACGGAGTCGACATTGGGCGAACGCGTGCAAAAGGTCGAACGCGAGCTGCTGCCTTGGGCGGTCGCGCAAATCGCGGCCGGCCGGGTCCGGCTGGACGGGCGTCATGTGACGATAGCTTCAGATACTGTTCGCAGCTAGAGCGGCAAGTCATTATTTTATTGGGAGGCAACGAGTGTGGCTATTCGCAGGGCATTGATCAGTGTATCGGACAAGACGGGCATCGTCGACTTTTCGCGCGGGCTCGCGGCACTGGGCGTTGAGATCATTTCCACGGGCGGCACGGCGGTTCTGCTGGAGAAGGAGGGCATCCCGGTCATCGGCATCTCCGATGTGACGGGCTTTCCGGAATGCCTGGACGGAAGGGTCAAAACGCTCCATCCGGCGGTGCACGCGGGCCTGCTGGCGATCCGCGACAATGAGGAGCACCGGCGGACAATGGAGGAGCTTGACCTGGACTACATCGACCTGGTGGTCGTCAATCTGTATCCGTTCAAGCAGACGATCGCGAAGCCGGATGTTTCTTATGAAGAGGCGATCGAGAACATCGATATCGGCGGTCCGACGATGCTGCGCTCCGCGGCGAAGAATCATGCGTTCGTGACGGTTGCGGTCGACTCGGCCGATTACGAGGGCATTCTGGAGGAAGTGAAGGCGGGCGGCGACACGACGCTCGAGACTCGCAAAAGGCTGGCGGCAAAGGTGTTCCGCCACACCGGCGCCTACGATGCCCTGATCGGCGATTATCTGTCCAAGCTGCAAGGTGAAATGCTGCCCGAATCCTACACGGTTACTTACGAGAAGGTTCAGGATCTGCGTTACGGCGAAAATCCGCACCAGAAGGCGGCGTTCTATACGAAGCCGCTTGCTGGCGCCGGCAGCATCACGACGGCGGAGCAGCTGCACGGCAAGGAGCTGTCGTACAACAACATCAACGACGCGAACGCCGCGCTGGCGATCGTGAAGGAATTCGACGAGCCGGCGGTTGTGGCGGTCAAGCATATGAACCCTTGCGGCGTCGGAATCGGCGCGGACGTTCACGAAGCGTATCAAAAGGCGTACGCCGCCGACCCGACCTCGATCTTCGGCGGCATCGTCGCCGCGAACCGGGCGATCGGGGTGGAAACGGCGGAGCTGCTGAACGACATTTTCCTCGAAATCGTCATTGCTCCGGATTTCACGCCGGCCGCGCTTGAGGTGCTGACGAAGAAGAAAAACATCCGACTGCTGAAGCTCGGCGAGCTGGCAGCGGCGAAGGAGCGCAAGCCGGAATGGCTGATCACCTCTGTGGAAGGCGGCATGCTCGTCCAGGAGAGCGACGTGCATACGTTGAGCGACGCCGACCTGAAGGTCGTAACCGAGCGCCAGCCTACCGCGGAGGAACTGAAGCAGCTGCTGTTCGCTTGGAAGGTCGTGAAGCATGTGAAGTCGAACGCGATTCTGCTCGCATCCGACAACATGACGGTCGGCGTCGGCGCCGGCCAAATGAACCGCGTCGGCGCGGCCCGCATCGCGATCGAGCAGGCGGGCGGCAAGGCGCGCGGGGCCGTGCTGGCGTCCGATGCGTTTTTCCCGATGGGGGATACGCTGGAGCTTGCGGCCAAGGCGGGCATTACGGCGGTCATTCAGCCGGGCGGCTCGATCAAGGACGAGGAGTCGATCGCCGTCGCCAACGCGAACGGCATCGCGATGGTAATGACGGGCGTGCGCCATTTCAAGCATTGATCCGCTTGGTGCGCGGTACGGACATATGGTTCAGTCGCCGTAAAGCGCGCGAAACGCGCCGTGGACAGGATTGGAGCCGAACTCCCGGCTGTGTTGGTTCTAACCGGCACTGGGCTCGGGGCAGGAATTTGCTTTAGGGGGTCATCGTGGTGAAGATAATGGTCATCGGCGGCGGCGGGCGGGAGCACGCCATCGTCTGGGCGCTTAAGAAAAGCGAGAAGGTCAGCAAGCTGTATTGCGCGCCGGGGAACGCCGGCATCGCCCAACTGGCGGAATGCGTGCCGATTCCGGTGAACCGGTTTGCGGATCTGATCCGGTTCGCCCGCGATCATGCCGTCGATCTGGTTGTGGTTGGTCCGGACGACCCGCTGGCGGCGGGAATCGTGGATGCGTTCGAGGAAGCGGGCATCCCGATTTTCGGACCGCGCAAGAATGCGGCGGAAATCGAGGGCAGCAAAATTTTCATGAAAGGGCTGCTGAAGAAATACGCGATCCCGACGGCGGCCTACGAAACGTTCACCGACTATGAAGCGGCGCTGTCCTATTTGCGGGCGCAGCCGCTGCCGATCGTCGTGAAGGCGGATGGCTTGGCCGCCGGCAAAGGCGTTACAGTGGCACGCACGCTGGAGGAAGCCGAAGAAGCGCTGCGCGGCATGATGATGGACAAGGTGTTCGGGGAATCGGGGAGTCAGGTCGTGATTGAAGAGTTCCTCGAAGGACAGGAAATGTCGATTCTGGCGTTCGTCGACGGCGAGACGGTGCGGCCGATGGTGCCGGCGCAGGATCACAAGCCGGTGTTCGACAACGACGAGGGCCCGAATACCGGCGGCATGGGCACCTATACGCCGCTGCCGCATATCGATCCGGCTTTGGTGCAGGATGCCATTGACCATATTATTGTACCGACCGCGAAGGCGATGGTCAGCGAAGGGCGTCCGTTCCGCGGCGTGCTGTTCGCCGGCCTGATGATTACCGCGAACGGCGTGAAAACGATCGAGTTCAACGCGCGCATGGGGGACCCGGAGACACAGGTCGTGCTGCCGCGTTTGAAAACCGATCTGGTCGATATTATTTTGGAGGCGGTCAACGGGCGGCTCGATCAGCTTGAGATCGAGTGGAGCGACGAAGCGGCGGTGTGCGTGATCCTCGCGTCGGAAGGCTACCCGGCATCTTATCCGAAGGGCCGCGTTATCAGCGGCTTGAAGGATGCGGAGGCGGCAGGCGCTTTGGTGTTCCATGCCGGAACGTCTTTTGAGGACGGCGAATTCGTCACCAGCGGCGGCCGGGTGCTGGGCGTCGTCGGCCGCGGCCGCGACATCGCCGAAGCGCGCGCGCGGGCGTACGAAGCGGCGGGCATGATCTCGTTTGAAGGCATGCACTACCGTTCCGACATTGCAGCGAAGGCGCTTCGGGGCTGAGAAAGTGGGGCATTTTTGCACAAAATAAATATTGCTGCGTGAAGCACACGCCGCTTGATCCCTGGGGGGATTGGGCGGCGTTTTTGTTTGTTTTAAACGTTGAATGGCTAAGTTCAGAAACACAGGCGAATTTGAATCCGGCACTGCCGGGATATTGCGGCCAGTTTTCGGCTCCTTCGAGGGCATGATCATGGAACACGAGCTGGTGAGTATGTCGGGTGTACGGATCTACATAGACGTGTTTTATCAGCCGTTTCGTCTGGGTTTTGAAAGCGAGGGCTTTGTGGCACATGCGGAGAATATCACACGCGATCGATTTAATTTTGAGAAAATGCGGCAGCGCACACTGGCGCTTTACGACTGTAAGTATGTCCCGTTCAGCTGGGATGAGCTCGATAAGAAACCGGAACTTTGCCGACGCGCGGTATATGAACTACTGGGACGATTCGGGGGAGCGGCAGGCAGTAAAAGCGCACAATTAACCGTATACGAACGGGAGGTAATCCGTTACGCTTTGCGATGGAACGGAGCTTTCAAATTCGGTGATGTAAGTATCTGCCTGCAAGCCGGCGAGCGGGTAAGCCGCCGTGTATTGCGCAGCCTTATGGAGAAGGGGATGATCAAACCGAATGGTATCAGCACACAACGCCACCATACGTATGTACTCACCGATAAAGCCGTGCAATTTTATTAATTGATAAGAATTTAACTTAGAGGGAACCTGAAAGTAAGCGACATAGTGCAGGTTACGTGGTGGCGGGAGGAGGACGGTGGGCGAATAAGCGACATTTTGCAGGTTATATGGTGGCGGGAGGCGAACGGCGGGCGAATAAGCAACATTTTGCAGGTTATATGGTGGCGGGAGGCGGACGGCGGGCGAATAAGCGACATTTTGCAGGTTACATGG
>NZ_CAUPYC010000040.1:0-36734 GCF_963515335.1 uncultured Paenibacillus sp.
GCCCCGGCCGCCGCGACCCTCGCCGGCGGCGCCGCCCTTCCAATAGCCGCCTTCGCTGCGCGGCTTCATATCGACCATACCGAAGTCGATCGTATGGTCGGCCATGTTCACGCGCTCGATGCGCACCTTCACCTCATCGCCGATGCGGTAAATTTTCGAGGTGCGCTCGCCCACCAGCGCCATCTGCAACTCGTGGAAATGGTAGTAGTCGTCCGTCAGGTCGCTCAGCCGGATCAGCCCTTCGACCGTATTTTCCAGCTCGACGAACATCCCGAAGCTCGTCACGCTGCTGATAATGCCGTCGAACTCCTCGCCGACCTTATCCAGCATGAACTCGCACTTCTTGAGCTGCTCCGTGTCGCGCTCCGCCTCGACCGCGACCCGCTCGCGCTCGGACGAATGCTGTGCAATGTCCGGCATTCGCGCCTGCAGCGCCTCCTGCCGCTGTTCCGGCAGCACACCCCCGTACTCCAGTACCTCGCGCATGACGCGGTGGATCACCAGGTCGGGATAACGGCGGATCGGGGACGTGAAATGCGAATAGAATTCGGCCGCCAGACCGAAGTGTCCGAGGCTCTCGGCATCGTACTTCGCCTGCTTCATCGACCGCAGCATCATCGTCGAGATGACCGTTTCTTCCTTCGTGCCCCGGATTTCCTCCAACAGAGCCTGGAGCGCGCGCGGATGCACGGAATTGCCCTTGCCTTTCACCACATAGCCGAAATTGGACGCGAACTGGACGAAATGCAGCAGCTTCTCCGAATCCGGATTTTCGTGGATCCGGTACAGGAACGGTACCCGCAGCCAGTGAAAATGCTCCGCCACCGTCTCGTTCGCCGCCAGCATGAACTCCTCGATGATCTGCTCCGCCACCGAGCGCTCCCGCTTGACGATATCATACGGCTTGCCGTCCTCGTCGACCAGTATTTTCGATTCCTGAAAATCGAAGTCAATCGCGCCGCGCTTCATCCGCTTCGCCCGCAGCTTCATCGCGAGCTCCTCCATGACCTTGAACATGGGCACCAGCTCGGCGTACCGTTCCTTCAGCCCGGCATCGTCGTCCACCAATATTTTGCGCACATTTGAGTACGTCATGCGCTCCGCCGTGCGAATCACGCTCGTGAATACATCGTGCCGTACCCGTTTGAGCGTCTTGGCGTCGAACTCCATCTCGCACGACATCGTCAAACGGTCAACCTGCGGATTGAGCGAGCAGATGCCGTTGGACAGCCGGTGCGGCAGCATCGGGATCACACGGTCGACCAGATACACGCTTGTCCCGCGACGAAACGCCTCCTGATCGAGCTCGGACCTCTCCCGCACGTAATAGCCCACATCCGCGATATGAACGCCAAGCACGTAATTGCCGTTCTCGAGCCGTTCCACGTTGACCGCGTCATCGAGATCCTTCGCATCCTCGCCGTCGATCGTTACGATCGTCTTGCCGCGCAGATCGCGCCGCCCTTGCTGGACGATCTCTTCCTCCGTGATCGAATCCGGCGCCGCTTCCGCCTCCGCCAGCACCTCGTCCGGAAAACCTTCCGGCAGCTGATGCTTGCGGATGATCGACAGAATATCGACGCCCGGATCGTCCTTGTGGCCGAGGATTTCAACAATCTCTCCCGTCGCCGCGGACCGGCCTTCCGGATAATTCACGATCTTCGCGACGACCTTCTGGCCGGTCACGGCGCCGCCGAAGCTTTCCCGCGGGATGAAAATATCGCGGTTGATCCGCTTGTCGTCGGGAATGACGAAGCCGAACGCCTCATGATGCTCGAACGTGCCGACCACCTGGATAATCGCGCGTTGGACGATGCGCACGACCTCGCCCTCCATCCGGCCGCCGCCCTCGCTTTTGGACGTAACGCGCACAAGGACGATATCGCCGTTCATCGCGCTTTTCAGATCGTTGGCATGCAAATAGACGTCCGGATGGTTCCTGTCGTCGGGTATCAGAAAAGCAAACCCTTTCGCGTGCGCCTGCACCCGGCCGCGCGTCAAATTCATCCGCTCGGTCACGCCGTAGCGCTCATTGCGGGTCCGAACGATTTTCCCCGCTTCCTCCAGCTCGTTAAGCATCTTCAGGAACACCTTGAAATCGGTTGCTTCATCGATTCCGAAATGCTGCTCCAGCTCCTGATACGTCAGCGGCTTGTACGCCGTCTCCCGCATAAAATCGAGCAATTCCTGCTCCGTCACCACGTCGGTTCACCTCATATGCCGCACCGGTCTGTCGTCTATCGGCTTCTGTGCGGTCTGTGATAGATTTCCATATACCATTTAGTATACACGAAAAGCGGCAATTGAATCCGCGACCCCCGAAAAAACGAAAAGCGGACCGGCGAGCGGTCCGCTTCATCTCGTTCATTCCATTAGTTGTTTCCTACTACATAAGCTACAACCAGCGCCAGGATGAAAAAGCCGACAGCCAGTCCGACCGTCAGACGCTGCAGGAACAGGTCCAGGCCGCGCGCCTTCTGCTTGCCGAACAAATGCTCGGCGCCGCCGGTGATCGCGCCGGACAAGCCCGCGCTTTTCCCCTTCTGCAGAAGAACAACCGCGATCAGGCCGATCGAGAATATGATCAACAAAATTTTCATTGCGATGTCCACAGTTACACCTCCAGGCAGGAGCTAATAGTCGTTCCCATAGCCGATTGACGATAGCATCGGAACCACGGCAAACACAGTAAAATTATTGTATCACAGCCAGACAGCTAATACAACAATTTGGTTCTCGGCACAAAAAGGAAGCCTGCAAAGACTCACGCCCTGCAAGCTTCCATCCCCTCCATTAAACCAAACCGCGGCTCCTGAAATACTCAAGGCTGATTCGCGCACTCTCCAGAGGCGACGACTTGAACTGCTCCTGTTCGACGATGATGTATCGAATACCCGCGTCCTCCGCAACCGTCAGCACGTTGTCGAAGTCGACCGAGCCCGCCCCGATTTCCGTATCGCTGCGGCCTTCGCCGAAATCCTTGAAGTGCGCGAGCGGCACGCGGCCTTTGTAGCGGTTGATATAGTCGACAGGCTTGGCGCCGCCGACATGCACCCAGCCGAGGTCGAATTCGGCGATGAGGCGCTCCGCCGGAATGCGTGCCAGCAGGGCATCCATGATCGTTTCGCCGCCGATCTTTTTGAACTCGAAATCATGGTTGTGGTAGCCGTACTTCAGCCCCGCGGCCGTCACCAGCCTGGAGGCCGTGTCGATCGCCGCGATGAACCGCTCCAGGTCCTGCTCGCCCGGCACGTCCGGGAACGGCCACCAAGGCGTAATGATATACTCAAGCCCCAGCTCCTGCGCGTATTCGATTTGCTGCTGCAGGTCGGATTCGAGCTTGTCCGGCTCCGCGTGGTTCAGGCCGATATGCGCCGAAGGCGCTTTCAAACCGTTGTCGTCCAGCACCTTGCGGACTTCCTTCGCGGAGTGTCCGAAAAAGCCCGCGAATTCCACGGCCTGATAGCCGATTTCGGCCGCCTGCTTCAACGTGCCCGGCAGATCGTCCTTCGTCAAATCGCGGAATGTATACATTTGAATGCCGATGATCGGTTTTGCCATGAAGGTCACCACCATTTCTTCATAGTTTGGGTTGGATCTGAGCATGCGCTTGCGCTTGCAGTTTTATTATACCGCTGAAGAAAGGGGATACCAGTCAGGTTTTGGTGCGAATTGTTTGCGATTTTGGCGCAGTGTGTTGGGGGAAAAGGCGGCTGCCTTGACAGCGCCCGGCAACAAGCCTACATTGAAAGGTAACCGAAACACTAAGGAGGATGTCAAATGACGGGAAAACCGCAAGCAAGCGAGTATTTGCCGCAGGTGGAACAGTATGTAAAGCTGGTGCCGGAAGGCGAAATCATTGAAATAGTGAAGAAACGCAAGGATGATACGATCGCGCTGCTTAAGGGGCTGAGCGCGGAGCAGGCCGAATACCGCTATGCCGAAGGCAAGTGGTCGGTGAAAGAGGTCGTCGGCCACTTCACCGATAATGAGCGCGTGTGGGCCTATCGTCTGCTGCGGATCGCCCGCAACGACCCCAAAGGGCTTGTGGGCTACGACGAGAATGTGTTCGCTGCGCACGCGCCGTTCGGCATTCTCCCCATGTCCGACATCATGGAGGAGTATACCGCCGTCCGCGACGCGACGATCGCGCTGCTGCGCAGTCTGCCGGGCGACGCCTGGCTCCGCCAGGGTGAATTCAACAACCATCCGCTTTCGGCTCGGGCCGCCGCTTACGTCATCGTCGGCCACGAAATCCATCATATCAACGTCATCAAAGACCGATACCTGCGCCGGTAAACCGTGTCTGCCTAACCGGGAGGCGAGAACAAGCAAACGGCCGGAAACGATTACCAGGACATGCAAAAGCCCGGCGCCGCTCATGCGGCGGCCGGGCTTTGCCATGCGGCTTACTTGAAGTTTTTGAGGTTGTAGAACGCCGATTTGCCGGCGTATTGAGCCGTGCCGCCCAGCTCGTCCTCGATGCGAAGCAGCTGGTTGTATTTGGCGACGCGGTCCGTACGGGACGGAGCGCCGGTTTTGATTTGGCCAGCGTTCGTGGCAACGGCGATGTCGGCGATTGTGCTGTCTTCGCTCTCGCCGGAACGGTGGGAGATCACGGCCGTGTAGCCGGCGCGCTTCGCCATCTCGATCGCGTCGAACGTTTCCGTCAGCGAGCCGATTTGGTTCACTTTTACGAGAATCGAGTTGCCGATGCCCTTCTCGATGCCGGTGGACAGGCGCTCGGTGTTGGTGACGAACAGGTCGTCGCCGACGAGCTGAACCTTGCCGCCAAGCTTCTCGGTGAGCAGCTTCCAGCCTTCCCAGTCGTCTTCGGAGCAGCCGTCCTCGATCGTAATGATCGGGTACTTGTCGACCCAGGAAGCGAGCAGGTCGACGAACTCGGCGGAGGTGAAGGATTTGCCTTCGCCTTCGAGGTGGTACTTGCCGTCCTTGAAGAACTCGGTGGACGCTACGTCCATGCCGAGGTACACGTCGACACCCGGCTTGTAGCCTGCGCGTTCGATCGCCGCGATAATCGTCGTAATCGCCTCTTCGTTGGAGCCAAGGTTCGGAGCAAAGCCGCCCTCGTCGCCGACAGCGGTGTTCAGTCCTTTTTCCTTCAGAACGGATTTGAGGTTGTGGAAAATTTCCGCGCCGACGCGGAGCGCTTCGCGGAACGTCGGTGCGCCTACAGGCAGTACCATGAACTCCTGCACGTCGATGTTGTTGTCGGCATGCTCTCCGCCGTTGACGATGTTCATCATCGGTACAGGCAGTACCTTGGCATTGAATCCGCCGAGGTATGTGTAGAGCGGAATGTCCAGCGCGTCGGCGGCTGCGCGGGCGACGGCCATCGATACGGCCAGAATCGCGTTCGCACCCAGTTTGCCCTTATTCGGCGTGCCGTCAAGCTCGATCATCGCGCGGTCGATCGCGACCTGGTCAAGCGCGTCCAGACCGATAATTTCCGGCGCAATCAGCTCGTTCACGTTCTCAACGGCTTTCAGTACGCCCTTGCCCAGGTAACGGCCCTTGTCGCCGTCGCGAAGCTCTACGGCTTCGTAAGCCCCGGTGGAGGCGCCGGAAGGAACGATGGCGCGGCCTTTGGCCCCGGACTCGAGATGAACCTCCACTTCAACGGTCGGATTCCCGCGGGAATCGAGCACTTCGCGTGCGTAAACGTCGGTAATCATAGACATGTCGGGTAACACTCCTCTTTCGTTTTTATGGGTAGCTTAAGCCTAAGCCTGGGCTTGAATCTTATTTCTCGGCAATCATGGACGTGCCGGTCATTTCCTCCGGCTGCTCGATGCCGAGCAAATCGAGCATCGTCGGCGCGATGTCTGCCAGAATGCCGCCCTCGCGCAGCGAGGCGCCTTCCTTCGTGACGATGAACGGAACCGGGTTCGTCGTATGGGCCGTGAACGGCCGTTCCTGATCGTCCAGCACCAGATCCGCGTTGCCATGGTCGGCCGTAATCAGCGCGACCCCGCCCTTTGAGAGCACGGCTTCGACAACCATGCCCATGCATTCGTCGGTCGCTTCCACCGCTTTGATCGTCGGCTCCAGCATGCCGGAATGTCCGACCATATCCGGGTTCGCAAAGTTCAGGATAATGACGTCGTGCTTCTCCGCCTCGATCTCCTTCACCGCGGCCTCGGCCACCTCGTAGGCGCTCATCTCCGGCTTCAGGTCGTAAGTGGCGACCTTCGGCGAATTGATGAGGATGCGCGTCTCGCCCGGAAGCTCAACATCGCGCCCGCCGCTGAAAAAGAACGTGACATGCGGATATTTCTCCGTTTCCGCGATTCGCAGCTGCTTTTGGCCGTGCTGTACGAGCACTTCGCCGAGCGTATTGTCCAGGTTCTTCGGCTTGTAGGCGACGTAGCCGCCTACCGATTCGCTGAACAGCGTCAAGCATACGAAATAAAGATTCTGCGGATGCCCTTCGCCGCGGTCGAAGCCGCGGAAATCCGTGTTCGTGAACACCTGCGACAGCTGAATCGCCCGATCGGGACGGAAATTGAAGAAAATGACCGCATCCTCGGATTCCACCGGCGCAACCGGCTTGCCGTTGCCGCCGACGATGACGGTCGGCATGACGAATTCGTCGAAGACCGACTTCTCGTACGATTCGACGACCGCTTGAATCGGATCGCTGTATTGCGGCCCTTCGCCGTACACCATCGCGCGGTACGATTTCTCGACGCGTTCCCAGCGCTTGTCGCGGTCCATCGCATAGTAACGGCCTTGAACCGTGGCGATGCGGCCGACGCCAAGCTCCGAGATTTTCGCCTGCAGCCGCTCCAGATAACCCTTCGCGCTGTTAGGCGATACGTCGCGGCCATCCAGGAACGCATGAATGTAAACCTCGGTCAGCCCTTCCTTTCTGGCCAACTCCAGCAGCGCGACAAGATGGTCGATATGGCTGTGCACGCCGCCGTCCGATACGAGACCGTAAAGATGAAGCTTCTTGTTGAACGCTTTAACATGCTTGATCGCGCCCAGCATCGTCTCGTTCTCGAAAAACTCGCCCTCGCGGATCGATTTCGAAATCCGGGTCAAATCCTGGTACACGATCCGGCCGGCGCCGATGTTCAGGTGGCCGACCTCGGAGTTGCCCATCTGGCCCTCCGGCAATCCGACCGCTTCGCCGCAAGCGGTCAGCGTCGTATTCGGGTAAGTCGCCATATACCGGTCGTAGTTCGGCTTCTTCGCCTGGGCCACGGCGTTGCCGTGCGATTCCGGGCGAAGGCCGAACCCGTCCATGATGATCAAGGCGACGGGTTTCGGTGCGGCCATCTTACTTGGCCCCCTCGACAAGCGCAATATACGATGCCGGCTCCAGGCTGGCGCCGCCTACCAGCGCGCCGTCGATGTTCGGCTGCGCCATATATTCCGCGATGTTGTTCGGCTTCACGCTGCCGCCGTACTGGATGCGGACCGCCTGCGCCGTCGCCTCGCCCGCCGACGACTTCACGATATCGCGGATATAAGCGATAACATCCTCGGCGTCGGCGGCCGTCGACGACTTGCCCGTGCCGATCGCCCAGATCGGCTCATAGGCGATAACGACCTTCGCCGCCTGTTCCGCGCTCAAGCCTTGCAGCGCCGCTTCGGTCTGCACCTTGCAGACATCCTTCGTCTGTCCGGCTTCGCGTTCCTCCAGCTTCTCGCCCACGCAGACGATCGGCGTCAGGCCGTGCTTGAACGCCGCGTGCACTTTCTTGTTCACGATCCCGTCGGTTTCCGCGAAGTACGCGCGGCGCTCCGAATGGCCGATAATGACGTACTGCACGCCAAGATCCTTCAGCATGACGCCGCTGATTTCGCCGGTGAACGCGCCGTTGTCCTCGAAGTGCAGATTTTGCGCTCCGATGCTGATCGTCGTGTCCTTGGCCGCTTCAACAAGCGCCGGCAATGCCGTGTAAGGCGCGCAGATGACGCTCTCCACGCCGTCGATCTCGGCTTTGCCCTTCACTTCGGCGAAGAAAGAGGCGGCCTCGCCGACCGTTTTGAACATTTTCCAGTTGCCTGCGATAATCGGTTTTCTCAATGTCCGTCCATCCTCTCTGCTTGGCTTACTTATCGTTCAATGCTTCGACGCCCGGCAGCTTTTTGCCTTCCATGAACTCGAGCGAAGCTCCGCCGCCCGTCGAGATATGGTCCATGCGGTCCGCGAGCCGGAACTTCTCGGCCGCCGCGGCGGAATCCCCTCCGCCGATAACCGTATAGCCTTCCGTTTCAGCGCAAGCTTGGGCCACGACGCGCGTACCGTGCGAGAACGGCTCGATCTCGAATACGCCCATCGGTCCGTTCCATACGACCAGCTTCGACTTTTTGATGACGTCGGCGTACAGCTCGCGGGTTTCCGGTCCGATGTCGATGCCTTCCCACTCGGGCAGCATGCCGTCCACGTCGACGATCTGTGTGTTGGCGTCCGCGCTGAAATCGTCGGCAATAACGACATCGACCGGGATCAGGAAGTTTTTCCCGAGCTGCTTCGCCTTCTCGATAAAGCCGAGCGCCAGGTCGAGCTTCTCATTGTCTACCAGCGACTTGCCGATTTCGTGTCCTTGCGCTTTGAGGAACGTATAAGAAAGGCCGCCGCCGATCAGCACGTTGTCCGCGATCTCGAGCATTTTGTTGATGACGTCGATCTTGTCCTTCACCTTCGAGCCGCCGACGATCGCCGTAAACGGGCGATCCGGGTTGTTGAGCGCTTTGCCGAGCACTTCAAGCTCTTTCTCCATCAGCAGGCCGGATACGGCCGGCAGGTGATGAGCAATGCCCTCGGTGGACGCATGCGCACGGTGCGCGGCGCCGAACGCGTCGTTCACGAACAGGTCGGCCAGCTCCGCAAAAGCTTTCGCCAATTCCGGATCGTTCTTCTCCTCGCCGGCATAGAAACGGACGTTCTCGAGCAGCAGCACGTCGCCGTCGTTCATATTCGCGATTTGCGCCCTCACCGCATCTCCGATCGCTTCGTCGGCTTTCAAGACCGTCTTGCCGAGCAGTTCGGACAAACGCGTCGCCGCGGGCGTCAGACGCATCTCTTCGACGACTTGTCCGTTCGGGCGGCCCATATGGCTGGCCAGAATGACTTTCGCGCCGTTGCCGATCAAATACTTGATCGTCGGCAGCGTCTCGCGAATGCGCGTATCGTCCGTAATGGCGCCGTTCTCGAGCGGCACGTTGAAATCGACGCGCACGAATACGCGTTTGCCGGCTACTTCGACGTCTCTCACACTTTTCTTGTTCATGAACCGTTCCTCCTCTGATTGCCCGCCTGCCTGATGCGGTCATACCGGCGACCGGCGGGGCTGTGCATCCTAACGCGGTTAAAAGAGGAGAAACCGTTGCTCGCGTCTCTCCTCTTTATCCGTTGAAGCGATTATGGGATTACAGGCCTTTCCCGGCGATGTAAGCGGCCAGGTCGACGACGCGGTTGGAGTAGCCCCACTCGTTGTCGTACCAGGAAACGACCTTCACCATGTTGCCTTCGACGACCATCGTGGACAGCGCGTCGATCGTGGAGGAAGCAGGGTCGCCGTTGTAGTCGCTCGATACGAGCGGCTCTTCGGAGTAGTTCAGGATGCCTTTCAGAGGCCCTTCCGCAGCCGCCTTCAAGGCGCCGTTAACTTGCTCTACCGTTACGTTGTTCTTCACTTCCACGACAAGGTCGGTTACGGAAACGTTCGGCGTAGGAACGCGCATGGCCATGCCGTTCAGCTTGCCTTTCAGCTCCGGCAGTACGAGTGCAACGGCTTTGGCCGCGCCGGTCGTCGACGGAATGATGTTCTCTGCAGCGGCACGGGCGCGGCGCAGGTCCTTGTGCGGCAGGTCGAGCACTTGCTGGTCGTTCGTGTAGGAGTGAACGGTCGTCATCATGCCTTTGACGATGCCGAACTGGTCGTTCAGCACTTTCGCGAACGGCGCGAGGCAGTTCGTCGTACAGGAAGCGTTGGAGATAACCGTGTGAGCCTTCGGATCGTATTTGTCTTCGTTAACGCCCATAACGATCGTGATGTCTTCGTTCGTTGCGGGAGCGGAGATGATAACCTTCTTGGCGCCGCCTTGCAGGTGAAGCTCGGCTTTCTCCTTCGCCGTGAAAATACCGGTAGATTCGACGACGATCTCTACGCCGTGGTCGCCCCAACGCAGGTCCGCAGGATTGCGCTCCGCAAATACTTTGATCTCGCGGCCGTTGACGATCAGCGCGCCTTCCTTCGCTTCGACGGTTGCATCCAGACGGCCATGCGTCGTGTCGTACTTCAGAAGATGGGCCAGCGTCGCCGTATCCGTCAGGTCATTGACGGCCACGACTTGAACTTCCTTGCTGCTCAGCGCGGCGCGGAACACATTGCGGCCGATGCGGCCGAATCCATTGATACCGATTTTAACCATTCTTGTACATCCTCCTATTATTAAAACATATTTATTCATCAGGATAACCGAAGTTATCCGGAATCACACAAGTTACAAAGATAACATTTGCTCAGCGGCCGCTTCGTCGGTCACGAGCACATCCTCCTGCCCGTGCCGCATGACGGCCGCGATGGCGCGTCCCTTGCTCGCGCCGCCGGCGACGCCGATGCGAAGCTCGGCGTTGTCGATGTCCTCGATGCGCAGGCCGACCGTCGGCATGTTATGCACGACACGTCCCTGTTCGTCGAAATAGTAGCCGAACGCTTCCGCCAGCGCGCCCTCCTCGAGCAGCGAGGTCATCGTCCGTTCGTCGACCCGCCGCCTGCGGGCCATGACGAGCGCGTCGCCCATGCCGTGCAGCACGATGCGCGCCTTGCGGATATCAGCAAGGATATCGCTGACGGTCGGATCCTGAATCAGCGATTGATAGGCTTCCTCGCCAAGATGATCGGGCACGTGAAGCATGCGGTACTGGGCGCCCGTCCGCTTCGCCATCGCCGATGCGATCGTATTCGCCTGCAGTTCGACCCGCTCGCCCAGCCCGCCGCGCGCAGGAACGAACAGGCAGCCCTTGAACTGCGGAGAGGGCGTCATCCGTTCCGCGATTTGAGCCATTGTGGAGCCGCCCGTGACGGCGATAATATCGCCCTTCGTCACATAGCGTCGAAGAATCGAAGCGGCCGCCCGGCCAAGCTCCTGCTTCACGTGCGGAGAATCGTCGGAGTCGCCCGCGACGATTATCGCCTGCTTCAGGCCGAACCGCCGGCGCAGCTCCTCCTCCAGCTCCGTGATGCCGAACAGCATCTTGACCAGCGGCTCCATCTCCTCCAGCAGCCGTTCGCCGGAGACCGTCGCGCGCATCCCGTCGGCTCCGATGTCGAGCAGCCCTTGCGATTCGAGGAACTCGGCTTCCGCGCGCAGCACCCGCTCCGTCATATGAAGCGCCTGGGCCAGCGTGCGCCGTCCGACCGGGCCGGTTAAGCGAACGTGATGGAGAATCGTGTATCTTTTTTTCATCATATCGGAAAGGTCCGGGATTAACTGCTTCTGAACATTAATGAGCTTTCTCACGTCATGCACCCGTTCCTTCCCCAGGATGTGCGTAGGTTACCCGACTCCCCGGTTAAATATGTAAAGGAAGGAGAGTCTTGCGGACACTGCCGCATGCGGCCCGCCAACTTGCTGGACGATAATCGTCCCGCTGCAACTTTTTCCGTCCCACCAGGGTCAAAAAAAAGGCAGTCATGCTTTTCCTTCTGTTTCATTGTAAAAGATCGCGTGTGAAAAAGCAAGCGATAGCGGCCGAAATCCGCTTCGCCGCCGATCAGGCTCAAGGCAAACCCGCATTCGCCCGGCGGCGCTCGGCTTCCACTATTTTTATTTCCGTTGCTCTTGCAATTCGCCCGGGATTATCTTATAATAACTTTTGCTGACTTGCGCCCGTGGTCCAATGGATATGACGTAGGCCTCCGGAGCCTGAGATCTAGGTTCGATTCCTAGCGGGCGCGCCATCTATACTCCGGATTGAAACCGAATGTTGAACCGAACCGGCACCGCCGGTTTTTTTGCGCGTTGAGTTTGACTATCTTTGACTTTTACTTCGGAATTCGTTATGATGAGTACAGATTAACAACCATTATCGACTTTACGATTGGAGGGGGCACTTGTGGACATGAATTTCGTCCCAATGGTTATTGAGCAAAGCAATCGCGGGGAACGGGCTTACGATATTTATTCGAGGCTCCTGAAGGATCGCATCATCTTCCTCGGCACCGGCGTCAACGACGTGGTCGCAAACTCCATTATCGCTCAGCTGCTGTTCCTGGCGGCCGACGACCCGGAGAAGGACATCAGCCTGTATATCAACAGCCCCGGCGGCTCCATTACGGCGGGCATGGCGATTTATGACACGATGCAGTTCATTAAGCCCGACGTTTCGACGATCTGTGTAGGTATGGCGGCCTCCATGGGCGCGTTCCTGCTGACGGCCGGAGCGAAAGGCAAACGTTACGCGCTGCCGAACAGCGAAGTGATGATCCATCAGCCGCTTGGCGGAGCGGAAGGGCAAGCCAGCGACATCGAGATCCGCGCCAGACGGATCCTGAAGATGCGCGACAAGCTGAACGCCATCCTTGCCGAGAGATCGGGGCAACCGCTCAGCCGGATCGAGAAAGACACCGACCGCGACTACTTCATGTCCGCGGAAGAGGCGCTCGCTTACGGCCTCGTCGACAAAGTCATCGAGAAAATTTAATCAAGGCCGCGCATAACAGGCGCCTACCCGTCGCAGGGTGGGCGTTTTTACATTTTCTTCAATTATCATACATTGCACGATCTGTCAACCATATTTCGAGGCTGTGAAATGGAGAACACGAACAGCTTCCTCCATGCTATGATAAAGACAAGCTAAACCTGCCATAATCATACAGTTGTAGACAGGTTTTGAAAACGAATTTTTGGAGTGCTGCTTATGCGTTTTTCAAATCCATTTCTCACCATGCGCAACGCTGTAAAAGAGTACGAACCGTTGAACAGATCAAGCGCCTCTTCCGTCTCCCGTCGTCCGACACCATTCACGGCGCACCAAACAGCGGAATCATGCCCGATACCGCTGCAGGACAAGACCATGCTGCTTCGCCCCCTGAACGACGAGCATCTGCTCGAAGTTTACCGCGAAGCCAAGGCGATGAACTTGTCCGACGAATTCATCCAGCTGATCGAAGATGCGCTTCGCACGCGCAACATCGAAGCGCCGGAGCTCTCGAATTCATAACGATCTGTCAGCCGCCCTCACGGGCGGCTTTTTGTTATTCCGCTATCCCGCGCCCAAACTAAAAAAGCACCCTTCGGGCGCCCTTTCGTACGTGCTTGTGCTTATTGATTCTCCAGTTCTTCCTTGCTGACCAGATTGACCAAAGCGGTTACAGCCTGCTCGGCGTCCGAACCGTCCGCGCTGATCGTAACTTCCGTGCCGGAGCTGATCGCCAGGCTCATAATGCCCATGATCGACTTGGCGTTAACCTTCTTATCGTCCTTCTCGACGAAAACCTCGGACGAAAACTTATTGGCTTCTTGCACGAACAGCGCCGCCGGTCTTGCATGGAGTCCCGTCTTCAGACGTACGACAACCGGTTGCTTTGTCATGAAACATACCCCCTATAAGGATTTCACTCGCTACGTATCCTATTGTGAACGAAGACGTGTTAGGCTTTTTGCACTATTATAACATTAATTGCATGCCTAGACTACTGTCGAGCCTTGGCCGTTTCTTATTTTTTCCGCCAATTCGTCGATTTTGCGCAGCCGGTGGTTGACCCCCGATTTGCTGACGGAGCCCTTGAGCAGGTCGCCGACCTCCTTGAGGTTCATATCGGGATGCGCCAGCCGGATTTCGGCCACCTCGCGCAGCTTATCCGGCAGGTTCTCCAGGCCGACTTCCTTCTGCAGCAATTTAATGTTGTCGATCTGCCTGACCGCGGCGCCGATCGTTTTGTTCAAATTAGCGGTTTCGCAGTTGACGATCCGATTGACCGAATTGCGCATGTCCCGCATAATCCGGACATCCTCAAACTTGAACAACGCCTGATGGGCGCCGATGATGTTGAGCAGTTCGATGATCTTCTCGCCTTCCTTGATGTAAAAAATGAAGCCCTTCTTTCTTTCGATACAGCGTGCGTTCAAGTTGAATTTGTTGGCGAGCCCGACGAGAGCCTTGCAGTGCTCCTCATACAGCGAAGCGATTTCCAGGTGATAGGACGACCCTTCGGGATTGTTGACCGAGCCGCCGGCGAGAAAGGCGCCGCGTAAATAGGAGCGCCTGCAGCAGGGCTTGCGCAAAATTTCCTTGTCGATCCCTTGGTTGAACATAAAACCTTCCGAAACGATCTTCAATTCGGACAGTATCTCTTGTACCTTTGCCGGAATCCGGACGATATAAACGTTGTTTTTTTTCAGCCGCATTTTTTTGCGGACCAGCAGCTCCGTGTGCACGGCGAATCTTTTTTTGAGAAGCGTATAAATCCGTCTGGCGATCGCGGCGTTTTCCGTCGAGATATCGAGAACGACTTTACGGCTGGACAATTGAACCGAACCGTTCATCCGGATCAAAGCCGACAATTCCGCCATTTCGCAGCAATCGTCCGCCTCAAGGAGCGTCAGTTCTTTTTTCGTTTGCGCCGCAAAGGACACGTCTCTCACCTCTTTCGGGACATCCAGTTTTCCACAAGCTGATAAATATGGTGGCTGAGCCGCGCGGCGTCATGCCGCAAATACGTGCTGAACATGACCAGGCGGTCGGAAATGACCTTTATCCCCCTGCCGTTCAGCTCCCCGTAATCGACTTCGACGGCCTTCGCCCCCTCCTCCGCGTATTTCTGCAGGACCTGGGGCGGAATCTCGCCGTTATTGACGATGACGTAATGAAACAGCGATGCTCCTAGATGCTCCTGAATGGCGTGCAGGTGATCCGATACGGAATAACCGTCCGTCTCGCCCGGCTGGGTCATGACGTTGCAGACGAACAGCTTCACGGCATCCGATTCGATAAGCGCTTGCGCCAATTCCGGGACAAGCAGATTCGGCATGATGCTGGTGTACAAGCTGCCCGGTCCGACCAGGATCGCATCGGCCGACCGGATCGCCTCCACCGCCTCGGGAAGCGGCTCGACCCAGGACGGTTCGATGAATACGCGTTTGATCCGGCCGCGCGCCTTCGGAATCATCGACTCGCCTGTCACAATTGTGCCGTCCGACATTTCCGCCTTCAGCACCGTAGCGTGCGCCGCCGCCGGCAGCACCTTGCCGCGTACGGCCAATACCCGGCTCAGCTCGCGCACGCCGGTCACGAAATCGCCGGAAATATCGGTCATAGCCGCCAACATCAGGTTGCCCAGACTGTGGCCGGCTAAACCGTTTCCGGTCGGAAAACGATATTTCAACAGCTTCGTCAGCAGCGGCTCCACATCCGCAAGCGCCATCAGCACGTTGCGGATGTCGCCGGGCGGCGGAATTTGCAGCTCGCTGCGGAGAATGCCGGAGCTGCCGCCGTCATCGGCCACCGTAACGATGGCCGTAATATCGAGCGGCTTTTCCTTCAAGCCCCGGAGCATAACCGACAATCCCGTGCCGCCGCCGATAACGACGATTCGGGGGGTGCTGCGCGTGCCTTCACCGTGATGCTCCATTTATTCACCCCATTAATGTCGGTCGCGCTCGGCGTCGCGATGGCTGACGCGCACCGTTTCGGTATCGCTGCTGCCCAGCGTGCGTCCGAGATACTCGGCAATGGCCACCGAGCGGTGCTTGCCGCCGGTGCAGCCGATGCCGATGACGAGCTGGCTCTTGCCTTCCTTCTCATACATGGGAATAAGGAAATTGAGCATATCGAGCAGTTTCGACAGGAAGGTTTGCGTTTCGGGCCATTTCATGACATATTCGTAGACTTCGGCATTCTGCCCCGTGTTCGGACGGAGGTGGTCGACATAATGCGGATTCGGCAAAAACCGGCAGTCGAAAATCAAATCCGCGTCAATCGGAACGCCGTATTTGTAACCGAACGACGTCAGGTTGACCGAGAACGTCTTCTGCTCCGCATTCGTAAACCGGGAGACGATCTGCTCCTTCAACTTGGCCGGCTTCAGGCTGCTCGTATCGATAACCTGTGTCGCCAGTCCCTTCAAGTCCTCAAGCAGCCTGCGCTCGAGTGCGATGCCTTCCAGCGGGAGCCCTTCGGGCGCAAGCGGGTGCCGTCTCCGGCTTTCCTTGTAGCGCTGGACCAGCACGCTGTCCGTAGCGTCGAGGAACAGAATCTCGTAGCTGATCGTATAGTGCTCTTTCATGTAATTGAGCGACTCGGACAGCGCGGTGAAAAACTCCCGGCCGCGCAGGTCGATGACAAGCGCCACTTTGCCGATTTTGCCTTTGGACGATTCGATCAGCTCGGCAAATTTCGGAATGAGCACCGGCGGGAGGTTGTCGACGCAGAAAAAGCCCAAATCCTCCAAGCTTTGCACGGCAATCGTTTTGCCCGCTCCGGACATGCCGGTAATGATGACGAGCTTCGCCATCCCCGTTCCGTTATCCATTTGCGTTCCCCCCTCCATGCTAAGCCGCACTGAACCCGATTCGACGGCGCTACCCGCGCAAAATCAACCCCGCCGCGCCTACGACGCCGGCGTTGTTGCCGAGCTCGGCCGGCACGATTTCCACACCCTTTGATGCGCCTGAAGGGGTGTATTTATAAAACACTTCTCGAATTTGTTCGAAAAGATACTCGCCTGCCTTGGACACGCCGCCGCCGATAATAAAACGCTGCGGGTTGACGACGACCGCCACTACCGCCATCGACTTGCCCAAATAATAAGCCGCGCGGTTCACGATCCGCGCCGCCACCTCGTCGCCGGCCTTCGCCGCATCGATGACGTCCTTTGCCATCATATTGTCCACAAGCGACAACGTCGTGTTCTCGCCCCTGGCCACCGCATCCTTTGCCATCCGGATGATTCCGGTGGCCGAGGAGACGGTCTCCAGACAGCCCATCTTGCCGCAGCCGCACTGGATCGCTTCCAGGTCCGGCACGATGGCGATATGGCCGAGCTCGCCCGCCGCGGCATTGTGGCCCTCCACAATCCGGCCGTTGATGATAACCCCTCCCCCAACGCCGGTACCGAGCGTATAGACAACGCAATCGGACACGCCGCGTCCTGCTCCGGCCCAGGCTTCGCCAAGCGCCGCGACGTTCGCGTCGTTATTGATGAGTACCGGTTTGCCGAGGCGCGGAATAAGAAAATCCTTTACGCGGGCGTTGTTCAAGTTCAGGTTCGGTGCCAATACGACGACGCCGTTCGGGATATCCAGAAAACCGGCGATGCCTACGCCGACGCCTTCCACCTCGTCCCAGGAACGGGACAGCCGGCTGACGGAGAGCTGGGCATAAGCGGCGATATTCTCCATAATGCGCTCCGCGCCCTTGTCATTCTCGGTCGGACCTTCGTACGTATGGAGAAGCCCCCCTTCCGGATTACATACCCCGACTTTAATCGTCGTACCGCCGACATCCACGCCGACGTAAAGCTTCTCTGACATGACTAGGCCACCTCGATCACATAGTTAACTGCTTCTGTACCAACTATAAGCGAACGCTACCCTCAGGTCAAGGACGACAAACCCGCTTGGAACAAGCCTCCCGGGGATTTAAGCCGGGTTATGCAAGCGTATACGAACAGGAGGGTCCGTCTTCCGATACGGCAAGAAAAAAGGCGCCCCCGGGGCGCCTTGCTCGTTTCGATTATCCGCTTCCGTCGTTGCAGCTGCAGCATCCCACAAACCTACAGGGACTTGCTCCAGTCGTGAACCATGTGGCCCTCGAGGAATTTCTCGCAATCCAGCGCCGCCATGCAGCCGCTGCCGGCCGCGGTAATCGCCTGGCGGTACCTCTGGTCCTGCACGTCTCCGCAAGCGAATACGCCGGGCACGTTCGTCTCCGTCGTGCCGGGCTTCACCACAATGTAGCCCTGCTCGTCGGTGTCGATCAGACCGCCAAGGAACTTCGTGTTCGGCGTATGGCCGATCGCCACGAATACGCCGTCGGTCTCGATCAATTCTTCCTCGCCGGTCTCATTGTTGCGCACCTTCAGCGCCGTGACGCCCATACCGGTCGCAACGACCTCGAGCGGCGTTCGGTTCAGCTTCCAGCTGATCTTGCCGTTCTCGCGGGCGCGGTCCTGCATGATCTTCGAGGCGCGGAGCTCGTCGCGGCGATGCACCAGCCGCACCTCCGACGCAAAGCGCGTCAGGAAGTTCGCTTCCTCCATCGCGGAGTCGCCGCCGCCGACCACGACGATCTTCTTGCCCCGGAAAAAGAACCCGTCGCACGTCGCGCACGTGCTGACGCCGCGGCCGACGTTGTCCTTCTCGCCCGGAATGCCGAGATATTTCGCCGAAGCGCCGGTCGAGAGGATCAGCGTTTCCGCCGCGAGCGGCTCGGACAATCCTTCTACCCGCAAAGTGAAAGGACGCTTCGACAGATCGACCGAGTTCACCCAGCCGGTCTTGAACGTTGCGCCGAACCGCTCGGCCTGCTTGCGCATGTTGGCCATCAGGTCCGGTCCGAGAATGCCTTCGGGGAAGCCCGGAAAGTTCTCCACCTCGGTCGTCGTCGTCAATTGTCCGCCCGGCTCCGGGCCTTCAATGACAAGCGGACTCAGGTTGGCGCGCGCCAGATAGATCGCCGCGGTCAGTCCGGCCGGGCCGGTGCCGATAATAATCGATTTGTACGTGGTGCTCATGCAGGTTGCCCTCCTTCATCTATCGCTCTCAAGCCTCGGGACCGAGGTCGCCGAAGGCCGGAAAAATCGTCTTCATCTTCTCCCGGATGCCGCACACGTCGTCGATCCATTTGACGTATTTGCTGGCCGTGGCGACGGATACGCCGTATCGGGACGATACCTCCTGATACGTGACCGCGCGCCGATGCATCTTCGCCGTCAAATATTCGAGCGCCGCCGCCCAGCCTTCCGCCCGCCGGATGACCGGCGTCTCGGGATACAGCCTGCTCAGGAATTCTACCCACAACGTAAGCAAATCATGCTGCTGTACCATATCGTAGCGGCTGTGCATGCGCGTCAGCGCGGTCTCGACCACCGTCTGCCAGCGCTCGTTCCAGATCGGCAGCCGCGACGGCATCCGGTTGCGCTCGACCGTCGTCCGTTTGCCGTCCAGCACGGCCGGCAGCGGTTCCGTCACGCCGATGCCCCGCAGCACGAAAATGGCGATCCGTTTCAGATAATCGTCTTCCTCGGGCTCGAGCAGAAAGTCGGCCAGCGCGTCCTTCACCTCGCCGTCGGCAATCATGCCCAGCGCCTGGATGACCTGCAGCTTCGTGTTCCGGTCGCCGTGCCGCAGCGCCCAGAAGAAGGACGAGCGGATGAGCGGATCGCGCTTCAGCTGGTCGGGCAGCGGGTCGGACGATTTCTCCCACAGCTTGAACTGCTCCTCGAACGGCAGATGGTAGTGGTAGCTGGAGGGCACGGGCATCGTCCCCTGCCGCAGATTGTCCATCTGCTCCAGGTAATAGCCTGCGATTCCCGAGTCCGAATCCAGCCTGGCCGCCAGCTTCCAGAACCTCTCGGCTTCATTCAGGCGCCCGATGTTGCAGGCGGCTACGGCGGCGTAATGGTACAGGCATGGGTCCTGCTGCTGCGGCAGCTCTTTAAGCAGCCGCCCGAAATGCCCGAAGGCGGTATCGTGCTGGCCGAGAATGCCCATCGTCGTCGCCAGCTTGAACACATGCTCCTGGTGAAAGGGCACCGTCTTCTTCAGCAGCTCAAGAAGCGGAGCCAACTGCCCCTCATCGCCCGCATGCCGATAGAAGATCGCCAGATTGCAAAGCGCGTGCAAATTGCCCGGTTCAAGCTTGAGCACGTCGCGGATCGTATCCATCGCCTGCTCGAACTGCCCCATATAATAGTAGGCCAAAGCCAAATTGTTGCGCGCGGCCATAAACTCCGGATGCTTGGCCACAACGTCATGGAGCATGCGTACGGCCTCGACGAATTTGCCTTCCTCCAGCAAAGCGCGGGCCTTGTCGTGCTCCCCTATGCCTTCGCGCGATTTCACGACGGCCTGCTTCATCGGACGCTCCAGCTCATAGTGGAGCAAATCCATCATCTCTTCCGCTTCGTCTAGAAACTGCCCTTCCGCGTCCTCTTCCAGATAGTGCACGAGCGAATCCTCGGCCGCCTCGTACATCTCCATGTTCGCGAAATTGTTGGCCATATAGAAATGGCATTCCGTCATGGTCGGATCGAGCTCGTCGACGACCCATTTCAGAATGCGGTTCGATTCCTCATAATTGCCCATCTCCGACAGAATGCCCGCCATGTTGCAGTGGTTGACGGGATTGTCCGGTTCGTACTCGACGGCGCGCCGAAAATATTTCAGTGCCTTATCGTAATGATACCGGTCGAGCGAACGGACCGCGCGCTCGAAAAAGAACGAGGCGTCCAGATGAATGTTGATGACTTTCGTGCTGCCGTTACCCGCGGCCGCCTGTTTTTTCTGTTTCACTCGCAAGGCACCTCCCGTTCGTTGAACAATTTGCTACGATTATACCATAGCGCGGCCTTTTCATACATGAGCAAAGAATGTAAGGTCCGCGCCGCGGCGTTCTCGAATGGAAGAGCAGACGATGCGAGCTGCTTTCTCGCTTACACACCCGCGTTCTTAAACAATGTGCTGATCGAGCCGCCCTGGATGATGATGCGGGTCGCTTCCGCAAGCATCGGCGCTACGGAAATCACCTTGAACCGCTCGGAGGCTACCTCCGGCAGGAAGATCGAGTCCGTGACGACGACCTCCCGGATGTTCGGGTGATCAAGACGCTGCAGCGCGGGACCGGAGAAAAGCGGATGCGTGGCGCAGACGAAAACATCCTCCGCTCCGCGTTCTTTCAGGCCTTCGACGACATTGACGATCGTTGTTCCGGTATCGATCAGGTCCTCGATAATGATCGGCGTCTGCCCTTCGACGTCGCCGATGACGTGCGTGATGACCGACTGGTTGTGCGCCGGCCGCTTCTTGATCATGATCGCAAACGGCGCGTTCAGATAGTTGGCCAGCTTCTCGGCCGTGGACGCGCGTCCCGCGTCGGGCGAGACGACGACCGGATTCTTGATATCCTTCGCCTTCAGGTAGTCGCTGAGCAGATCAAGCGCGGTCAAATGATCCACCGGAATGTTGAAAAAGCCCTGGATGGCCGGTGCGTGCAGATCGAGCGTAATGATGCGGTGGGCGCCGACCGTGGTAAGCACGTCGGATACCATTTTCGCCGAAATCGGTTCACGCGGAGCCGCTTTGCGCTCCTGCCGGGCATAACCGTAATACGGCACGATCAGGTTGATCGTCCGTGCCGAAGCCCGCTTGGCGGCATCGATCATGACAAGCAGCTCTACGAAGTGATCGTTGATCGGATGCGAGAACGACTGCACGAGGAACACGTCGCAATTGCGGATCGTTTCCTCGTAGTGAACGTAAATCTCGCCGCTTTTGAAACGGGACACCTTGATTTTGCCTAGCGAGACGCCGAGCTGTTCGCATATGGCTTCGGCCAGCAGCGGGTTCGAGGAACCCGAGAAAATACGCACCTTATCGCTGAACATGTTACCCTCCCGGAACAATTTGACCGCCTGTAAATCTCTGTGAATCCTTATAATAAATGCTTCCCGTATGTTTTATCGACAGTATCATTATACATGGAATTTACGATATTTCAAAAATCGACCAACGTCCGCCTGCGCCCTTCGAACGTGGCGAGCTGCGTGTATCCGACCTCCCGGAGCAGCGTTCGGGCCTCGTCCACATACTGGTGCAGCCGGCCGGGCTGATGCGCGTCCGACCCGACCGTCACCGGTATGCCGAGCGACAGCGCGTGTTCGAGCATACGCTTCGACGGAAACATCTCGGCCGCGGGCATGCGCAGCCCGGATGCATTCAACTCGATGGCAAGCCCGTGGCGGGCAACCGCCTCAAGGGCCGCATTTTCCATCGCCGTGACGTCGCCTTCCGGCTTGAAACCGAACCGCTTGATCACGTCGATGTGGCCGATGAAATCGTAAAACCCGGTTGCCGCGGCTTTCGCCACCGCGTCGTAGTATCGGGCGCAAACCGCCATCCGGTCCTTCCCTTCCCACTCGTGCGTCTGGCGGAAATCCGAAATGTCCCACTCGCCGAGAAAATGCACCGAGCCGATCACGTAGTCCCAGGGATACGCCTTGACGATCCGCTCGATCGCTTCCTCGTGACCCTCTATGTAATCGCCCTCCAAGCCGACGCGGACGTCGATTGCGCCCTTGTACTTCTCCTTCAGCTCCAGGCATTCTTCGACATAGCGGGGCAGCTCCTCCATCGCCATCGCCATCTCTGGATAATACGTCGCGGGATCGACATGCAGCAGCGGCATATGGTCGGAAAGCCCGATCTGCGCCAGACCGAGCTCCACGCCCTGCTTTACGTACTCCTCAAGCGTGCCGACGGCATGCCCGCACCTTGCGTGATGGGTATGATAATCGATTAACATGACGGCATTCCCGGCCTTTCTGTTATGGAATGGCGCGTCGCGTCGCCGGATGCGCGCGGCGAGGCGCGGCCTTTCGGGCGCGATCAGCGCATTTTGTTCGTCGTCGGCTTGTTGTGCCGGCGCCCGAGCTCTTCCATGATCTCGTCGAACGGCAAACCGCGCTCGCGCAGCAGCACCATCAAGTGAAAAATCATATCCGCCGCTTCGCTGCGCAGCTCGTCGTTGTCCCGATTTTTGGCCGCGATGATGACCTCCGCCGATTCCTCGCCGACCTTTTTCAAAATTTTGTCGAGCCCTTTCTCGAAAAGGTACGTCGTGTAGGTGCCCTCCGGGCGCTCGGCGTACCGGCTCGCAATGATCGTTTCAAGCTCAGCCAGCATCCGGAAGCGATCCTTCGCCGGTTCCCCGGCCTCCGACTCAACGCCGTCCCGGCCGATTTCGTTATAGAAGCAGCTGTATTTGCCGGTATGGCACGCCGCGCCGCTCTGCTCCGCCAGCACAAGCAGCGTGTCGCCGTCGCAGTCGCAGCGGATCGAGCGAATGCGCTGCGTATGCCCGGAGGTCGCCCCTTTGTGCCAGAGCTCCCCGCGCGATCGGCTCCAGAACCACGTCTCGCCGGTCTCCAGCGATTTCGCAAGCGACTCCCGGTTCATGTATGCCAGCATCAGCACCTCCTTGCTGGCAACATCCTGCACGATCGCGGGCACCAAGCCCGCCTCGTTCCATCGGATTTGTTCCTCCAACCGCTGCGGCAATCCGCTCATCGCACTTCCACTCCTTTCCGTCGAAGATCGTCCTTAACCTCGTGCACGGTCATTTCCTTATAGTGGAAAATGGTGGCCGCCAAGCCTGCGTCGGCGCGCCCTTCCCGGAACACATCGTAGAAATCGCCGACCTTGCCGGCGCCGCCCGAGGCGATGACCGGAATCGACACGAGATCCGATACGGCGCGCGTCAGCTTAAGGTCAAAGCCGTCCTTCGTGCCGTCGGCGTCCATGCTGGTGAGCAGCAGCTCGCCCGCGCCGAGCTGCTCGACCTTTTTCGCCCACTCCAGCGCTTTGATGCCGGTAGCATTGCGGCCGCCGTGCGTATACACTTCCCACTCGCCCCACCCGGGATTGAACTTCGCGTCAATCGCGACTACGATGCACTGGGCCCCGAACTTGCGTGAGCCGTCCGACACCAGATCCGGATTGCGGATCGCGGCCGTATTGATGCCGATCTTGTCCGCGCCCGCCCGCAGCAGCCGCTTCATGTCGTCGACATGCGCAATGCCGCCGCCGACCGTGAACGGAATCGTTATTTCGCCCGCGGTCTTGCGGACGACCTCGACCATTGTCGCCCTGCCCTCGTGCGAAGCCGAAATATCGAGGAACACGAGCTCGTCCGCTCCCTCGCGGTCATAGATCGCCGCCAGCTCGACCGGATCGCCCGCGTCGCGCAGGTTGACGAAGTTCACGCCTTTCACGACCCGGCCGTCCTTGACGTCCAGGCACGGGATGATTCTTTTTGCCAACATGTGATGGTTCTCCTTTCGCGCCCGGTGCTCCGGCCGGCCGGCTGCTGCTTGCTGCAGAGGGACCGTCAGACCTCCGTGGCTTGACGGCTTCCCGTAAGCGCGAGAAAATTGCCGAGCAGCCGCATGCCGAGGCCGCCGCTTTTCTCGGGATGGAATTGCATGCCGAACAGCTGCCCCCGGCCGACGATCGCCGTCACCGGCTGATGGTAATCGGTTGTGGCCAGCAGATCCTCCTGCCGCTCCGGCTTGGCATGGAACGAATGGACGAAATAGACATGGCCCTCGTCGAGACCCGCGAACAGCGGGCTTTCCTGACGGAAGTGGAGCTTGTTCCAGCCCATGTGCGGAACCTTGTAGTCGCCGCGGAAGCGAACTACCCTGCCCGGCAGCAGGTCGAGGCCGCGGTTGCTGCCATGCTCCTCGCTTTCGCTGAACAACAGCTGCATGCCGAGGCAGATGCCGAGCAGCGGCTTGCCGGACTCCGCGTAAAACTTCGTGACCTCGTCCAGCCCGGTGCTGCGCAGATTGTGCATCGCGTCGCCGAATGCGCCGACGCCCGGCAGAATCGCTCCGTCCGCGTCCAGAATCGTCTGCGCGTCGGAGGCGAGCACCGCTTCGTAGCCGAGCCGTTCCACCGCTTTGCCGACGCTGTGCAAGTTGCCCATACCGTAATCGATGATCGCGATCATGCTACAGCACTCCCTTCGTCGAAGGCACTCCTTGCACGCGGGGATCGATCGTCGTGGCTTCGTCAATCGCGCGTCCCAGCGCCTTGAACACCGCCTCGATCATATGGTGGGTATTGCGTCCGTAATGAACGATGACGTGCAGCGTAATGCGCGCCTCGAGCGCCAGCTTCCACAGAAATTCATGCACCAGCTCCACGTGAAAGCTGCCGACCGTCTGTGCCGGATACTCGGCCCGGTACTCGAAGTGAGGCCGGTTGCTGACGTCGATGACCACCTGCGCCAGCGCTTCGTCCATCGGCACGAACACGCTCGCGTAGCGTTTGATGCCGCGCTTGTCGCCGAGCGCCTCGCGCAGCGTCTGCCCCAGGCAGATGCCGATGTCCTCGACGGTGTGGTGGTCGTCGATGTCGACGTCGCCGCGGGCTTCGACCTTCAGATCGAACTGGCCGTGCTTCGTGAACAGGTCCAGCATATGATTGAGGAAAGGCACATCGGTCTCGATCGCCGCCTGGCCGCTGCCGTCGACGTTGAAGGCGAGCTTGATGTCCGTTTCGTTCGTTGTGCGGGCGACATCCGCCTCGCGCTTGACGGGTTCCGTCATGGTTAGCCCTTCTTTCTCCGGGAAATGGATAGCTGCATAAAAAAGTTCCTCCGCGCCGTCCCAAGCGTTAGAATAACGCCGCTTTCCGGCGTTACTCCCCACCGGGGCGCGCGTCGCGGCACTTTAATGCCGGATTCCGGCGTTACTCCCCACCGGGGCGCGCGCCGCGGCACTTTAATGCCGGATTCCGGCGTTACTCCCACCGGGGAAGCACCTGCCGGGTGGTTTAACGCCGCTTTCCGGTGTTACTGTCCGCCGCGTTCGCGTTCCAGCCGGATCTCGATGGCGCGCGCGTGCGCTTCCAGTCCTTCATGACGCGCCAGCGTGATGATTTTATCGCCGCTGGCCAGCAGCGCTTCCTTGCTGTACCGGATCAGGCTCGATTTCTTGAGAAAATCGTCCACGTTCACCGGCGAAGAGAACCGCGCCGTGCCGTTCGTCGGAATAATGTGGTTCGGCCCGGCGAAATAGTCGCCGACCGGCTCGGAGCTGTACGCCCCGAGGAAAATCGCGCCGGCATTCTCGATCTGCCCCAGCCATTCCATCGGATCGGCGGTCATGATCTCGAGATGCTCGGGCGCCAGCCGGTTGACGATACCGACGCCTTCCTTCAGGCTGCCGACCAGAATAATCGCGCCGTAATCATCAATCGACTTGCGCGCGATCGGCTCGCGGGGCAGCTCGGCCAACTGCCGCTCGACCTCCTCCTTGACCGACTCGGCGAAGGCAGCCGACGGCGTAATGAGAATGGCCGACGCCATCTCGTCGTGCTCCGCCTGGGACAGCATGTCGGCCGCGACATAAGCGGCGTCCGCCGTCTCGTCGGCCAGCACGACGATTTCGCTCGGGCCGGCGATGCTGTCGATGTCGACGGCGCCGAACACGGCGCGTTTCGCCAAAGCCACATAAATATTGCCCGGTCCGCATATTTTATCGACCGGCGGAATCGCCGCCGTGCCGTATGCCAGCGCGGCCACCGCCTGCGCCCCGCCGACTCGGTACATCTCCTTGACGCCCGCTTCCGCGGCGGCTACGAGAATGTACGGGTCGATTCCTTCCTTGCCGCCCGTTGCCGGCGGAGTGACCATTACGATCTCCGGCACGCCGGCTACCTGGGCCGGAATGACGTTCATCAGGACGGAAGACGGATACGCCGCCTTGCCCCCCGGCACATAGACGCCGACCCGCTTCAGCGGCCGAACGATTTGACCGAGCAGCGTGCCGTCCGGCTGCAAATCCATCCACGAATTGCGCTTCTGCTTCTCGTGGAACGCGCGAATGTTGACGGCCGCCTCGCGGATCGCCGTCAGAAACGCGGCGTCAACCTTGTCGTACGCCGCCGCAATCTCCGCCTCGGTCACGCGCAGCGACGACGCCTCCAACCGCACGCGGTCATGCCGCTCCGTATACCGCAGCAGCGCCGCGTCTCCTTCGGTCCGGACCGCTTCGACGATCTCCCGGACCGCTTCATTCTGCTCCGGCGTCCCGTATTCCACCTCGCGCTTAAGCTCAAACCGATCAGCGGCAATGATCCGCACGGAAACTCCCCCTTGGGCGCATACTTGCTCAAACTCTACCGAACTTAACACAACGCACAACGTACAACGTACAACGTACAAAAATCCACTCCACTGTCGTTACAGATTGTTGCCGATTTGCGCAATCCCACAAACCCGGCCCACGGCACGCCCTCCAGCATTTTTCCGGCGGACAATCCCCGGTGCCCTGCCGCTCCTTTGGCCGTGTCGTGTCAGCACCTGCTGCAGCCGGCCGCACCAGACGCTAAGGATTGGTTTCCCACCGCCGTTCAGCCTTTGGCCGTCAGCGCCTGCTGCAGCCGGTCGCACAGGCTTTGAATCGACTCGTTTTTCATACGGTAGCTGACGCGGTTTGCGATCAGGCGGCTGGTGATGCCGAAGATCGTTTCCATCTCCACCAGGCCGTTCTCCCGCAGCGTTTGCCCCGTCTCGACCATGTCGACGATCCGGTCGGCCAGCCCGATCAGCGGCGCCAGCTCGATCGAGCCGTTCAGCTTGATCACTTCGACCTGCTGCCCCTGCTCGCGAAAATACTGCGACGCCACGTTCGGATACTTCGTCGCCACCCGCGGATGAATGACCGGCTTCCAGTCCGGAAGGCCGATTACCGACATGCGGCATTTCGCAATGCCGAGATCCAGCAGCTCATAGACGTCCTTATTCTCCTCCATCAGGACGTCCTTGCCGACGATGCCGATATCGGCTACGCCATATTCCACATACGTGGGCACATCGACCGGCTTGGCCATAATGAACGCCATGCGCGCCTCCGGCGCCTCGATGATCAGCTTGCGCGTGTCGTCGAAATCCTCCGCAACCGGCAGCCCCGCCTCGCGGAACAGCTTCGATGCCTGCTTGTAGATGCGGCCCTTCGGCATCGCCACTTTCAGGATGTCCTGGCCGCCCGCTTGTCCGCTCATCGTCCGGCGCCTCCTTTTCCGCTCAATCCATGATCGTCCGTACCCGCGCCGCCGAAGAAACCGGCAAAACGGCTGTATTCCGTCCCGCGGTAAATCAGCTTGTGCCCATCGTGCTCCGTCGGAAAAGAATGCCGGTCATCCGGCCGAAGCTCCGAGGACAACATCCGCTGCGTGACCACAGTATGCCCTTCCGCACGCAGCCGGCCGGCTTCCTCCAGGGCGCGAATACGCCCTTCCGAATCATATCCGATCAGGATACGGTTCGTTTCCTCGCCGCCCTCCTGGCCGAGCAGCTCAAGAATGCGGGTCGTCTTGAGCGCGAAGCCGGTCGCCGGCGCCGGCCGCCCGAATTGCGCCAGCAGATTGTCGTATCGGCCGCCGCTGACGACCGGGAAGCCGAGATCGGCCGCATACCCTTCGAACGTCATGCCCGTATAATAGGAGAAATCGCCGATCATCGTGAGATCGATCAGCACATTCGCCGTCACATCGTAGGCTTCCAGCACGTTCCACAGATCGCACAAATGCCGGATCGAAGCCTGCGCCGTAGCGTTGCCGCTGAGCTGCAGCGCCTGCTCGCATACTTCCTTGGCTCCCCTTAACCGCAGGATGCCCTCAAGCTCCTTGACTACCGGGCCGGACAGCGACAAGCCGCTCAGCTTCTGCCGGTAGCCGACGTAATCGCGGCCGAGCAGACAAGCCTTCAGCTCCTCCTGCGCATCCGGCCGCTCACGCAGCGTCTCCTCGAACAAGCCGTTCAGGAAGCCTACATGTCCGATCGCAATTTTGAACCTGTCGACGCCGGACGCCTTCAGGGACGCAATCGCCAGCGCCACGACCTCCGCATCCGCTTCGGGACTCGGATCGCCTACCAGTTCAACGCCGGTCTGGAAAAACTCCGCCTCGCGGCCGGCCTCCTCCTCGATCGCACGGAACACGTTCGAATGATAAGAAAGCCGCAGCGGATAAGGCTCCTCCTTCAGCAGCGACGCCACCACCCGGGCGATCGGCGCGGTCATGTCGGAGCGCAGCACAAGCGTCGTGCCGCGGTTGTTGAGCAGCTTAAACAGCTTTTGGTCGGAAGTCGCACTGGCGACCCCGACCGTATCGTAATATTCCATTGTCGGCGTCATAATTTGCTCATAACCCCAACGCTTCATGCACTCGAGCGCTTGCCGCTCGATGTGGCGCAGCCTGGATACGGCCAAAGGCAAATAATCTTTAACGCCGATCGGTTTCTCGAAAACTTTCGGTTTGGACATGCCATTCACCTACATGCGCTTTAGTATGTTAATGTACTACCATGTTACCATACTGCCAAAATAAAGTGGATAGACGTTATCTTATCATGCGGAAAGCGGTCGCGTCAAGGAAGACGGGACCGCTCATGATCGTCATTTCGCGCGCCGCGCATCTCTCAGGAATAAGACGGCGAGCATCGCGGCCAACACCAGGCCTGCGCTCCATTTCACCGCCGCGGGCGTGTCTCCTGGGCCGATCGGCGGCGGCTCTTCATCCGGTATAAGCCGGTCAAGCCGTTCTTGCACGGTTGCGGACTCCAACGCATACTGCGCGAGAAACCGGTCGACCTCCTGCATACCGTAATAGCGGGATTCCGATGTCCCCCCCTCGAGCTTGACGAAGCCTTGGTGCGTGCCGCTGACAAAATAGCCGTTCTCGTTCTCGTTTAATAGAATGAGATAGGTTTTGCCTGTTTCCAGAACGCCCTCGACGCCGAACTGCGTTACCTGCGCCTCCGCCTTCATGCCTTGTTCCAGCTTCCCTTTCAGCTTGATCCCGACCCGGAACGTGTAAACGTCGTTCACCTCGTCTCCCCGCCGGCTTCCCTCCACTATGCCGATAAAAATGTCATCCGCCAGGTCCGCCAGCTCCTGCAGCGGATACGGCGCGGATTTCAGCGCCGACACGCCTGCCGCTGCGCCGAAAAGTATAATAAGAGCCGCTGCCGTAAAGCAGGCCGCTGCTCTCCCGATCCGTGCCGGGATGACGCCCATGGCGGACTCACCTCTCTCTTTTCTCTCCGCGCCGACGCTCTAACTACCCGTTCACCTGACACGGATTACGAATGAAGCGCTTACATAACTAGACGACACGCAACCTCGCAAGGTTGCAGTCTCATGTCCGGGTTTCCAGCCGCCGCAGAGGATTGCCGCCCACGAATGCGCCTGCCGGCACATCCTTATGGACGACCGAGCCCGCGGCGACGACCGCGCCGTCTCCGATCGTAACACCGGGCAGAATCGTCGTATTCGCGCCGATCAGCACGCCTTCTCCGATTTTGACATAGCCGAGCCGGTATTCCTTGATTAAATACTCATGCGTCAGAATCGTCGTATTATAGCCGATGACTGAATTGTCGCCGACCTCGATGCGCTCGGGGAAAAAAACATCCACCATCACCATGAGCGCAAACGCCGTCTGTTTGCCGACTTTCATGCCCAGCGCATGGCGGTAAATCCAGTTTTTCACCGGCAGGGAAGGACAATACCGCGCCGCCTGGATGAAAATGAAGTTCCGAACCGCCTTTAACCGGCTGACGGTCCGGTATACTTGCCATAGCGCGTTCGGCCCTTCGACCGGATATCGCTCAACGTTTCTCAAGCGGCGCCCGCTCCAATCCGGCAAGCTCGAGCAGCTCGCGCATGTCGTGAATGATATGCCTGGCGCCCGCTTCGCGGAGCTTGGCTTCGCCTTTGAGCGACCACGCCACGCCGACGGACACCGTGCCCGCTTCGTTGGCGGATTGGATATCCACCGCGCTGTCTCCGACCATAAGCGTTTCGGCGGGAGCCGCGCCCAGCTCCTCCATCGCCCTCTGGACCGGCTCGGGGTGCGGCTTCGGATGCCGCACGTCATCGATCGTGATGACCGACGACATGTAATCCGCAATGCCGACGTAACGCAGTCCCCGCTCGGTCGTCAAACGCATCTTCGTCGTCACGACGCCCAGCTTGATGCCCGACCGGTGCAGCTTTTCAAGCACCTCCGGAACATAAGGGAACGCTTGGACCAGCTCGTCGTGCAGTCTCAGGTTGACCTCCCGGTAAGCGGCTACGATGTGCGCCACGTCCTCCAGGCCCGAAAACTGCTGCATTTGATGCACAAGCGGCATTCCCATGCTCGGGATGATGTGCTCCCGTCCGAAGCCGGCCGGAACGTAATCGCGCAGCGCGTGAAGAAATGATTGGATGATCAGCTCGTTCGTATCGAGGATCGTACCGTCCAGATCGAACAGCACCGTTCTGATTTTATTCGTCATGCCCGCTTCCTTTCTTGTGTCCCTCAAGTTGTGTTTCTGCCGCTTTCTGCTCCGGCTTTATACCGGCAGGGAGGCCGGTTTTGCGGTTGATGATCGGGTCGCCGTATCGCTCGGATGCCGCGCCGGTCGCACGCCGGATAATGATCAGCGCGGTACCCCCCGCGATCAGCAGCAGCGCCACGACTTGCGAAATGCGCACATTGCCGTAAGCCGGGTCCAGATCACCCTGCTCGAAGAGCGCCGTCATCGGCGACCATAACCCGCCCACCAGCGAGGCCAGCCATTCCGGACCCTGGAACGCCAGGCTGTCCGTACGAAGCGCCTCGATATAGAAACGCCCGACCGAATACCAGATGAAATAGGAGATCAACAGCTCTCCGGCCCGCAGGAACGATTGGCGGCGAAGAACGAACAGCAGCAGCAGGCCCAGCAGGTTCCATAACGATTCATATAGGAAGGTCGGATGATGGAATACGCCTTCCACATTCATCTGGTTGACGATCCAATCGGGAAGATTCAACGTATTCCGCAAAAAGCTCTCCTCAACCGGTCCGCCGTAGGCTTCCTGATTAACGAAGTTGCCCCAGCGGCCGATCATCTGGCCGGCGATAAGCGATGGCGCGCAAATATCCGCCACCCGCCAGAAATCGTAGCCTTTTGCGCGGAAATAAATGATGCCGCACACGATCGCCCCGATCAGCGCTCCGTAAATCGCAATGCCGCCGTTCCAAATGGCAAAAACCTGCCATGGGTTGTCCTTATACGCATCCCATTGGAAGGCAACATAATAGATTCGTGCCGTGACAATCGCAGACGGAGCTCCGAACAGCAGCAAATCCATGAAAAAATCAGAGTTGAGTCCGAACCGCTTGCCTTCTCTGATCGCGAGCAAAAGGCCTATGAAAGCGCCGAACCCGAGTATGATGCCATACCAATTGACCGTCAGCGGTCCCAGCGCAAACGCGACCGGGTCGATTCTCATTCCTGTCATGCTTTAAACATCCTCTCGCGACCTCATTCGTAATCGTCCATATCTTCCGCAATCGTTTCGGTCAGCTTATTGGTGAACTGCAGGGCGGCGTTGTAGCCCATCCGCTTCAGCCGGTAGTTCATGGCCGCCACCTCGATGATGACCGCAAGGTTGCGTCCGGGGCGAACGGGAACGGTAACAAGCGGAACGTCTGTATCGATAATCCGCGTCAGCTCCTCGTCGAGGCCAAGCCGGTCGTACTGCTTCTCCTGCTGCCAATTCTCCAGCTTGATGACGACGCTGATCCGCTTTTGCGTGCGAATGGCGCCCGCCCCGAACAGCGTCATCACATTGATGATGCCGAGGCCGCGGATTTCGAGCAAATAGCGGATGAGCTCCGGGGCCGATCCGTGCAGCTGTCCGTCCGACGTCTGCTTGATCTCAACCGCGTCATCCGCGACCAGTCGATGGCCGCGCTTCACGAGCTCGAGCGCGGTTTCGCTTTTTCCGATGCCGCTCGAGCCCGTGATCAGCATGCCGATGCCGTAAACGTCCACCAGCACGCCGTGGATCGTCGCCGTCGGCGCCAGCCTCGACTCGAGGAAGTTCGTAATCCGGCCGATCATATATGTAGTCGCCGCATTGCTGCGAAGCAACGGGATCGTTTGGGCCGCCGCCTGCTCAATCAGCTCGTTCGGCACGTCCAGACCGCGCGTCACGATAATGCACGGCGTCTCGTCGTCGCACAGCCGCGACATCCGCTCGCTCCGCTCGGCGCTGTCGAGCGTTTCCAGAAACGCCAGCTCCGTTTTCCCCAGAATTTGCACCCGCTCCGCCGGATGGTAGTGAAAATAGCCTGCCATCTCCAGGCCCGGACGATACAGGTCGTCTACGGCAATCCCGCGTTTCAACCCGTCTTCCCCGGCGATGATCTCCAGTTGAAACTGCCGGACCAGATCGGACACTTTAACCGACTTAGGCACGTTGTGGCCTCCTTGTTGCCCGTACCGGGCGAACCCGGCGTTTGGCATTTCTCGTCTTTTTCAATGATTCCATCGTAACGAAATTAAGCGCTGAAAGCAACGACGCGCTTTCGAATCAGCCCCTGCGACTTTTCACATAGGACACAAAACAACCGCCCCCGGTCAGGGACGGTTGTCGTGACAGGCGCATAGGACGCGCTTGTATCAGCTCTCGAAAATGTTTAGCTCGGATTGGATATCGAACATGTGGATCTTGTTCATGTCGATGGCCAGCTTGATGTTGCCGCCTTCTTTAACATCCGAACGGCCGTCTACGCGAGCGATAACCGTGTCGGTGCCGATTCCGTTCAGGTAGATGTTTTTCTCGTGACCGAGGTTTTCTACAACCTCAGCAAGCGCCGTTACGATGCTCCCCGGGGAAGCTTCGAGGAATACCGGCTCATCGTGCAGGTCTTCCGGACGAACGCCGATAATGACGTCCTTGCCGACATAGCCTTTCTCACGCACGATCTTGGCGCGGCCTTCGGTCAGGGCGATGTTGACGCCCGCCGTCTTGAAGGATACGATTCCGCCCGACTCCGTCAGGGAGCCTTTGATGAAGTTCATCGAAGGCGAACCGATAAAGCCCGCAACGAAAATGTTGACCGGATGGTTGTAAAGCTCTTCCGGAGAAGCGGCTTGCTGAATGATGCCGTCCTTCATAACGACGATCCGATCGCCCATCGTCATCGCTTCGATCTGGTCGTGGGTGACGTAGATAACGGTCGTTTCAAGACGTTTCGCCAGCTTGGAGATCTCCGCGCGCATCTGCCCGCGAAGCTTCGCATCCAGGTTCGAGAGCGGTTCGTCCATCAGGAACACTTGCGGCTCGCGGACGATTGCGCGTCCCAGGGCGACACGCTGGCGCTGGCCGCCGGAGAGCGCCTTCGGCTTGCGGTCGAGCAGGTGCTCGATATCGAGAATTTTAGCGGCTTCGCGTACACGCTTGTCGATATCCGCTTTCTTGAATTTGCGCAGTTTCAGACCGAACGCCATGTTCTGGTACACGTTCATGTGCGGATACAGGGCGTAGGATTGGAATACCATCGCGATATCGCGATCTTTCGGAGCAACGTCATTGACCAGGCGGTCGCCGATAAAGAGCTTGCCTTCCGAAATTTCTTCCAGACCGGCGATCATGCGAAGCGTCGTGGATTTGCCGCAGCCCGAAGGACCGACGAGAACGAGAAATTCCTTGTCCTTGATATCCAGATTAACGTCTTTTACCGATGCATTGTCGGATCCCGGATATTTCTTGTAGACATGCTCTAAACGTACGCCTGCCATGTGATTTTCCCCCTAAAAGAGTGATTTCGTAACTAAACCTAGTTTATCTCAGTCACTCCTTTATGAAAATACACAAACCATACAAAAAAACTACTTCCTTTTCGTTACTTTGTACAATAGCAATATGAGCTTGACCAATACCGCGTCGCGGAAAAGGCGGACATCCAGCCCGGTATCCTGCTTCAGCTTGTCCAGCCGGTACAGCAGCGTATTGCGGTGGATGAACAGCTTTTTGGCCGTGTCGCTCACATTGCAGTTCATATTGAAATACGTTTCCAGCGTCGTCATGATTTCCGGCTCGAACAGAACGTCCGAACGGCTCAACATCTGCTCCATATAACGGATCCGCTGCGCTTCCGGAATGCTGCCGAGCAGCCTTTCCAGGTGGATCATCCACGGCAGATGGATGTTCTCGCCCATATGGAATTTGCGCCCGAGCATTATCGTTTCCCTAAGAACCGAGGTCGTCTCGACCGCCGATTCATTGGGACGGATCGGAAGGCCTACGGCCACATGGCATTCGCCGATCCATTCGCTTGCGAGCATGTCGTGCAGCCCGTAGCAAATGCCGGCAAGCTGCTCCTCCACCGATTCCTCCTCATCGTCCGCGCGTCCGTCCGCTTCGTCATGAACGAGCGCACCCGGGCCGAGGATCAGCCATTCCTTCTCTTGAAGCGGAATAAGCACGACGTCTTCCTCGAAGAACGATTTCAAAAGCTTTTCCAATTCGCCGTAGCCTGAGCCTTTGGCCTCCTGCTCGCTGACGAGGAGAAAAGGCACCATCTCCTGATATAACCGCCCGTCCCGATTATACTCTTCTGGAATGAACGCTTTCGTCTTGCCCTCCTCAAGCTGCGCCTGAATCCATTCGCCGAGCGCCGTATGGCTGTCCTCCAGCTCAGTGGCCGCGCCATTCGCATGCTGCTTGCCCGGCTTCAAGTGTTCAAGCATCCAGGAAACCAGCCGCAGTTCCTTGTCGGTAAGCTTGTCCTTGCCCACGTCAAAAAACTCCACTTGCCTGCCGTCCGCCCTCACAACGAACCGCGCGCCTCCGCCCCTAAGCGCGAATCGCTGCCCGGTCCGGGGCGCCTCTCCGTGCTCTTCGGCAGCCTGCGCCATGTCTTCGCGCCAGGCTGTTCTCGCGAGGATCCGCGATTCGATCGGCAGCTCAAGCACCTGCTCCAATTGCGTTTTCCATGGCATGATTGCATTCATAAGGGCAGCTCCCATCATCGGCATGCATGCCACAATTGTAACATAGATGGCGGCCCGCTATAAACGGGGGCGCATTTCACCCCCAAGCCAGCAGCAGCACAATGGACAGCAAAGAGAACACGACAGCCAGCATGTACAGGAACGACACGGTCTGGACTTGCGTCAGTCCCCACCTCATCAGCACATGATGCGTATGCATATTATCCGCTTTATGAAGGCCTCTTCCTTCAAAAAGCCGCCTCGTCATGACGATCACCGTGTCCATAATCGGCACGCCCAGCGCGAGTACGGGAATAAGCGTCGTCATGAGCGTAGCGCTTTTGAACGCCCCGTTCACGGATATCACGGCCAGCGTAAATCCGAGGAATGCAGACCCGGCATCCCCCATAAATATTCGCGCGGGATAAAAGTTGAAGGTCAGGAAGGCCGCGCACGCCCCAAGCACAATGATCGACAAACCGGCCGTTTCATACTGCCCTTTCATCGTGGCGGTGACGAATAACGCAAGCGAGGAGATTATCGCGACACCCGCGGCCAGTCCGTCGACCCCGTCGATGAAGTTCACCATATTGGTCAGCGCAAAAATCCACAGGACCGTCGCGGCCGCAGCCGCCCATGAAGGGAACATGATCATCCCGCCCGGACCGGGGTCGGTTACGCCCGCTATCCGTATGTCGAGAAGCACCGGTATGAAGGCGGCGGATATGTACACGACAATTCTCGGCCATACCGGAAAATCATACCCTTTCGACTTCGCGGCATCGTCGAGCAGTCCGATAATGACGACGAGCAGCCCGCCGAGCATAATCGCGACGCTCAGTCCGGTGATACCGGAAAAGATCAGCATCGCCGCGACCGTTCCGATATAGATGGCCGCACCCCCCAGCAGGGGCACCGGCTCGGCATGAATTTTGCGGGCATTCGGCTTGTCCACGAAACCGAAGCGAACGGCCAATCGTTTGACTAGCGGTACGCAAGTGAAAACAATAGCGAAGGCGGTTATGGCCGCGATAAAAGGTATCATGGGATCACCCGGGCTTTTTGCCGTTAGCTTGCCCAAAAGAGTCCCGAATCCATTCGGCGGTAGCAGCAAAAAACCCGAGGCCTAGGCCTCGGGTTCATTGATGCTATCGGTGGTGAGCCATGAAGGACTCGAACCTTCGACACCCTGATTAAAAGTCAGGTGCTC
>NZ_CAUPYC010000041.1:0-36533 GCF_963515335.1 uncultured Paenibacillus sp.
TTCTTTATTTATCCAGTTCATCCACTCGAATTACACGGCTATGAATATTTCAGGTTAATACCTCCTTGAAGATAAATTGATCGTAGCTTGGTCTAGATGAAGAACATAACACATACGATAGTACAACAAACGATAAAAGTATGAACCCCTCCTTCACCTGATTATAAAACCCAATTACCCATAACTACCCAACTAGTTAAGGATTTTGGGTTATTTGCTATTTTTAATAGAATAACCTCGTTTTGTATATAGCATTATTTAGCTATTTATGTCGAATCCATATTAACCTGTGTCCTAAATTATAAACAAGAATAATTCCTACTTACTAACAAGGTCTTCTGAGAGGATCGTTGCTTGATGTCCGCTTCACACGGCGGACGTGGTCCCGCGTTTTTAAACGGATTTTAAACGAACGCTTCCTTTGGATTTAAGCTGCGCCCGGTAAGATGGTTGTTGAGGTGATATTCGTATGAACGAATGGGTAGCAGAGACGAACGGCCTGAGCAAAAAGCTCGGAGGGCGCGCGGTCGTCAGCGATTTGAACATGAAGATCGGCAAGGGAGATATTTACGGCTTTCTGGGGCCGAACGGCGCGGGCAAAAACGACGTCGATCCGCATGCTGCTCGGTCTGGCGAAGCCGACGGCCGGCAGCGTCCGGATTTTCGGGCGGGACATCCGCAAGGAGCGGCTGGCCGTGCTGCGAAAAGTCGGGTCGCTGGTGGAGTATCCGTCGTATTACGGCCATTTGAGCGCTTACGACAATCTGGAGGCGGTCCGCCGCCTGCTGGACGCGCCGAAATCGCGCATCGACGAGGTGCTGGCGGTCGTGCGCCTGACGAAGGATGCCAAGCGGCCGGTGAAAGGTTATTCGCTCGGCATGAAGCAGCGGCTGGGCATTGCGACGGCGCTGCTCGGCGATCCCGAGCTGCTCGTGCTCGACGAGCCGACGAACGGGCTTGACCCTGCGGGCATTCTCGAAATCAGGGAGCTGATCAAAAGCCTGCCGCAGCAGAAAGGCGTGACGATCCTCGTATCCAGCCACCTGCTGTCGGAGGTGGAGCAGATGGCGACGCGGGTCGGCATTATCGCGAAGGGGCGGATGATTTTTCAGGACGGGATCGAGCAGCTGCGCCGCCGGGCGGGCAGCGGAATCCGAATCACTGTCAGCGACGGGGAAGCGGCCTGGCGTCGGCTGCTCGGCGAAGGCTATCGCGCCGAACGAGACGGCAGCCGTCTCCTCATCGGACAGGCGCCGGACGACAAAGTGGCCGCCATGGTGGGTTCGCTCGTGCGCGGCGGGTTCGATATTTACCGCGTGGAGGAGACGGGCGGATCGCTCGAGAGCATTTTCCTCGAAATGACGGGCGGGGAGGGAAGCCTCTGATGGGCGCCTCCATGCTGGTTCGCGTCATGTCCGCCGAATGGCTGAAGCTGCGCCGGACGATGATTCCGTTCCTGATCGTGCTTGGGCCGCTCGGCGTAGCCAGCCTTCAAGCGGTCAATTTCGGGCTCCGGTACGATTATTTGACGAAGCAGTACGCTTCCGACCTGTGGGGCGGCTTGATCGGCAACGTGGCGATGCTGATGGTGCCGACGCTGTTCATGGGGCTTGCCATAATCGCTTCGATGACGGCGGGCATGGAGCACCAGATGAACGTCTGGAAGCAGACGCTGGCCTTGCCGGTGTCGAAGACGTCCGTCTTTGCCGGCAAGTTTCTGCTTGCGTCGCTGCTGCTGCTCGGCTCCAGCGTGCTGCTGGCGCTGCTGACCCTGGCGCTCGGCGTTTCACTCGGCTTTGAGCTCAGCGGCGTGCCTTACGGGAAGCTGGCGGCGGCGATCTTTTACCCCTATCTGGCCGTGATGCCCTTCATAGCCCTGCAGGTATGGCTGTCCGTCACGATGTCGAACCAGGCGATCCCGCTCACCGTCGGCATAGCAGGCACCGTGTTCTCGATGTTTGCCGGCAGCCGCTTCGGCGATTGGATGCCCTATAGATGGCCGTACCTGCAGAATGCCGCCGATGAGCCGTTGTACTCGGCCGCTGCGGGCGTCATGCTCGGCGCAGCCGTATTCGCGGCCGGCCTGTATGAATTTGTCCGGAAGGATGTGAAATGACATGCTGCGCATGTATCGTTCCGAGTGGATGAAAATCCGCAGGAGCTTTGTCTGGCTGTTGCTGCTCGCCAGTCCGCTGGTCGCGGCTTTATTGGGACTGCTGTCCGTTAACCGGGAGGGCGAGTTTCCGTGGCTGATCGTGCTGTCGATGATGGCCGAGCTGCTCGCCATGCTGCCGAGAGGCATGGGTCCGAACGAATTCGGTGCGTTCGGCATATCGGCGGTGACGCTGTTCGTCATCATACTCGGCAGCTTTGCGGTGTTTTTCGCCGGCGGCTGGCTTTATTTCACGCGCAAGGCGGTATAAGGCGGGCGGCTGTGCGGGCATATTACCCTCGAATGAAATTTTGGGCGAATCGGGGGTTTTTGCCGTGCGAATGAGGAAAATGGGGCCGTTGGCCGCGCTGTTGCTCGTCTCCGCCATGATGACCGCCATCGGCATTCAGGCCGCGTCGGCCGGGAAAATGGCGCCGGCGGCCGCCGGGGCGTTGGAGCAGCCGTATCATTTCGGATTCAAGAAGAGCCGGGGCGGCAGTCCCGCCTCGATCGACCAGGAAGGATTCAAGCCGCTGCTGCAGCGGCATGGGGCGATTTTCACCGGCAATCCGGCGCGCAAATCGCTGTACCTTACTTTCGACAACGGCTACGAGAACGGGTACACCGCGCCGATCCTGGACGTGCTTCGCACGAAAAAGGCGCCGGCGGCCTTTTTCGTCACCGGCCACTACGTCAAGGATCAGCCCGAATTGTTGAAGCGGATGGTGCGGGAGGGGCATATCGTCGGCAACCATTCGTGGAACCATCCGGATATGACGACGATTCCGGACGACCGAATCCGGGACGAGCTGAACAGGGTCAAGCAGGCGGTGGCGGAGCTGACCGGCCAGCGGGAGATGCGTTTCCTGCGCCCGCCGCGCGGGATTTTCAGCGAACGGACGCTGGCGGTCAGCAAGGCGCTCGGCTACACGAACGTGTTCTGGTCGGTCGCCTACAAGGATTGGGAGACGAACCGGCAGCGCGGCGCGCAGTTTGCGTTCGACAGCGTGACGGCGCAGCTGCATCCGGGGGCGATCATTCTGCTGCATTCGGTATCGAAGGATAACGCGGAGGCGCTGGGCCGGATTATCGACGAGGCCCGCCGGCAGGGATACGAGTTTGAGAGCCTGGATCGGCTGGATATGCTGTTGGATATGACCGGAACGGGGGGAGGGGCGGCATGAACCGGGGGCTCATTACGGCATTGACGGCGATAGGCGCGGCGCAGGTGCTGAAAATCCCGTTCGCGTTTGCGCGGCGCCGGGAGTGGGATTTGCGCCATTCCGTGGGCTCCGGCGGAATGCCGAGCTCCCACTCCAGCGGGGTTGCAGCGCTTGCGGTGTACACCGGCATTCGGAGCGGCTTCCGTTCCCCGGCGTTCGCGCTGGCGACGATGCTGGGCACGATCGTCATGTACGATGCGATGAACGTGCGGCGGCATGCCGGCGAAATCGCGATTCAGGTGAACGATTTGGACGCGCATGTGGAGCGGCTCGCCGGCCAGGCGCCGGGGGTCTACCACCTCCGCCGCGAGAAAAAGCTGAAGGAGAACATCGGCCATCAGCCGGCCGAGGTGTGGGCGGGCGCCCTGCTCGGCGCCGCGATCGGCGCGATCGGCGCGATGACCGGCCGCCGGACATGGTGGAGGCGGCGGTGAAAGAGGGCTGCCCGTTTGTACAATGGTGCAGCGTGGCTGGGTTAATAGCGATTGGGATAGGCTCAACAGCTTGACAGAAGAAAAAACGGTTATAGCATAATAACAAGTAATCTCCCCGCGAGTAACGGAGGTTTCAGAGAATATTACTCATGAGTATGTTGGTCCTCCGGGGATGACGGGGACTCAAAAACGTAGAATATTATCCACGAGTATGCAGGGAATTCCCTCCTTAACAAAGGAGGGAATTTTTTATGGGGGAGAATAATGAGATTAAGTTCAGTGTCTGATGATTTTTTCAAGTTATGCGCTTTTGACAGTGAGTTGCTGCATAATCAAAACCGAACGACCTTATTTGCTTATAGCCAGGCTTAAATATAGAGGAGAAAGACGGGAATTTGCAATCCCGTTTCGTTCACATCGATCAAGACACTTACTACGCCATTGTCCATAAGGTCATAAACGATAATCTCCCGATGATCGTGCGAATGGCGCAGGAATATCTCTCTAAGTATGAAAGAGGGGTTGCTCCCGCTTATTGCACTAATATTGATGCGATATTATTAGCTTTATACCCGGAACTGCAGGTTGTGGAGGTTGCTGCGGCACAGGCAAGTTCAGAAATAAAAAAGCCTTCTAAAATAGAGGTTCCTGCAAAAGCTCGCTTTTGTACAAATCGAGTCTTAAACTGAAAAAATATGGTGCAAGCGAGAAAGCGGTCCGTTCCTGAACTGGGAGCGGACTGCTTTTGCCTTTATAAGCTTAGCTAAAGACGGCCCGAACGTTCCCCGCCCGCAATCGCAAAAGGCATAACGATAATGATCTCGCAGCCCCAAGGCTTGCCCGACGGTGATAATCCCATCGCGGCCGGCGGCGTGCCGATGGACATTTCGCCGCCGAGCAGCCGGACGCGCTCCATCAGCGCGGATAAGCCCGTGCCGGGCTTGGCCCCTCCGTAGGACGAGCCGTCGTTGAACAGCCGGAAGCTGAGCCGCTCGTGCGCCGCCGACAACCGGAAACGGAAATGGGAGCATGCGCCGTGCCGGATCCCGTTCGTTAATCCTTCCCGGAGCGCATCGAGGATCAGCTGCTGCAAGATGCCGTCCGCGGCGTCCAAGCGGGGCGCGTCGATGTCGGCGTCGATCCGGACGCCGCCGGTCGCAGCGGCTTTGCCGATCAATGCCCGCAGCGCATCCGCAAGGCCGAACGGCTCTCGCCCGGCCTCCAGCGTCCGCACCGGGCGTCTGCCGACGCTCGGTCCTCCGACGCTTGGTCCGTCGACGCCCGGTCCGTCGACGCCCGGTCCGCGGGCGCCCGCATCCTGTTCCCGTGCGGCATCCGCAAGGCCGTGCGTCCGTCCCGCTGCGGGCAGCTTCACCTGCATCTCCACCGCCGCCGCGGCCGGCGTCGGCTCAGCCGGAATCCTGTCTTCGGGATGCGGCACCACCCGCTTCGCGCCCGGCAGACGGGGCTCTGTGCCGTCTGCCTTCTTCTCCCCTTGCACAGGTTGAATGCCATTGCTCCTCAGCCGCTCGATATCGGCCATGCCGTTCACCATATGCCCCGTCCGCCTGTCGAGCTCCTCCAGCGTCCGATTGCGGCGAACCAACTCATCGGCGTAAGCTTCCAACCGGCCGTGCGCCGCGGCATAGCGGACAAACAGCACAATCGTCAGGCAGACGATGAAGGCCATGAAGCCTACGGGCAGCATCAACTCGAACAGCCCGGCCAGCGCCCGGTAGAAACCATACACAGAGGTCTGCGCCTGCGCCTGTACCGTCGCATTGAAGGCCAGATGGAGGAGGGCCGCGGCCATCAGCACGCAATAAGCGATGCCAAGCCAAAGCGTCTCCCTCGTCAAGCTGAGAAAAGCGTGGCGGATGAGCGAATACGAAATGGCGCCGAAGACGGCGATGAAGAACAAGGGAAACCAGCGCGTCATCATTTCTCCGTACAAAGGCGCATCGAACAAAGCGGTTGCGGCGGCGGTCGCCGTGAATGCAAGCGCAGCGGCTTTCAGCCAGGCGTAGAGCCTTCGGTAAGCGCAGCGCAGCGCCTGGTCGTAAAACCCCAGCACCGCCAGTATGGCGACCGGCAAAAGCAGCTCACGCCAGTAATAGAGCTGACCGGCCCACGGGAGGAACCATTGGAGCGACACCGACAGCAGCAGGAAGCCGATTCCCGCGGATAGACAGAGCAAAGCAAACCAGCCGCATATCCTGTCCTTCGGCCGCCAGGCGTACAGACAGAGAGAAATGAGGGCGATCGCCAGACATAGCACGCCGAATGCGTACCATCGCCACTCATAGTCAAGCCAGCCGAAAATCATCCCGACCCGTGTGCCGATCATGAGCCAATTGGCGGTCACCGGTTGGCGGTCCCATTCCAGCCGCAAATACAGCGTTTTGCCCGCGTCGCCTTGCTGCAGCCGAACCGGGTGCAGCTTCATCAGCGAAGTGTAGCGCCCCCGAACGCCGGCCGGTTGGTAGCTGTATACCCGGTTGTCAGGCGTATCGATAGAAACAGCGACGTTCTTGATATTATGCAGAAACAGATAAGGATCCCGCCATTCTGCAAGCGAGGGCAAATCCGTGCGAAGCCATAATATGCCTCGGTAACTTGCCAGCTTCGGATAATCCCGGGGGGTAAAAGCGGTCCAGGCCGCACCCTGCTCTCCGGGCCGGTCGCCCCAATGAACCTGCCAGCCCCCTGTCGCGTAGCGCGCGATCCGATCCTCCTCGTCCAGCATGCCGCCGCGGCCGTCCGGCTGCGCGGCGCCGGCAAAGCCGGCAGTGCCGAACGATGGAAGAAACAGGGCAAGGGCGGCGGCAACAGCGACAAACGACCGCAGCCAGCGTCTCCATTGTACCGTTGTAATCAGTATCTTCTTCGGCCGTTTGACAGCCGTATGGCGTTCGCGCGCCCCGCGTTTGGCATATATGGCGTCGGTCAGCAGCATAAGGCAGCTCCATTTTCGGCGGATTGGTTATTTTTAACTATAGTATAGTGGACAAACAGGGTTTCAGGGAAAGGAATTTTTACTGGAAAATATGCCATCTACCTGACATTGCCACGAAAATAGAATTGCCACTTGGGCGATTTCCTGATAAAATTTTCACAAACTATGCAAGTCCAATTGGGAGGTTTGACATGAAGAAACGTTCGTTGTGGGTTATCGCTTTAACTTTGATTATAGCTTTGGTAGCCGCCGGCTGCGGCCAGGGCGGGGGCAACGGCGGCAACGGGGGCGCCGACGCGAACAGCGGGGCAGGCGGAAACGGCGGCAATGCCGGAGGCGAAGGCAAGGCTTACAAATTCGCCACCGACGCCAACTACGCCCCGATGGAGTTCATGGATAAGGACAAGATTACAGGCTTCGACATTGACTTCCTGACGGCGGTTATGGAAGAAGCAGGCTTGAAATACGAAGTGACCAATACCGGTTGGGACACGATGCTGACAAGCGTGCAGCAGGGTACGGAATACGACGCGGGCATTTCCAGCGTCTCGATCACCGAAGAACGTAAGCAAACGTATGATTATTCGGCGCCATACTTTGAATCGACCAATATGATTCTGGTGAAGGAAGACAGTCCGATTCAGAATGCGTTGGATCTCAAGGACAAGAAGGTCGGTGTACAAGTGTCTACGACTGCCGAGTCGTTGATGATCGAAATCATGGGCAACGACAATACGGACCTGAAACGGTTTGAGAGCAATACGCTGGCCCTGCTTGAATTGGATGGCGGCGGTGTGGACGCGGTAGTGGCCGATAACGCGATCGTACAAGAATATGTGAAGAACAATCCCGACAAGAAATTCAAGGCGATCCCGGATCCGGCCAATTTTACCTCCGAGTACTACGGCATCCTGCTGCCGAAGGGCAGCGAGTTGAAGGCTAAACTCGACCCGGCTATTAAAGCCGTGATCGAGAACGGGAAGTATGCGGAAGTGTATAAGAAATGGTTCGGTGAAGAGCCTAATACGGACAATCTGCTGAAAGCGGAATAGAAAGCGGAAGAAGAGGGAAACGGACATGCGTGACAGTTGTGTCGCGCATGTTTTTTCCGTAAAGGGAGAAAGGGGAACCATGGTGGATTTCCGGTTTGATATCGTAGCGGAGTACGCTGCATTGATCCTGAAGGGAACGATGCTTACCATCGGCATCTCTATTTTGGGCATTATTTTCGGATCGATTCTGGGTCTGGCGGTCGGCTTCGGCAAAATGTCGAAACGGTGGTTTATAAGCTGGCCGATGCATGCTTACGTCAACTTTTTCCGCGGGACACCGCTGCTGGTACAAATTTTGATCGTCCATTTCGGTGTGGTGCCGTTGTTTCTCGATCGTACCGATGCCGTTATCGCCGCGATCGTGGCGCTGTCCTTGAACAGTGCCGCATACTCGGCCGAAATTTTCCGGGCGGGGATCCAATCCATCGACAAAGGTCAGACGGAAGCCGCGTACGCCCTTGGCATGACCCATGCGCAGACGATGCGCCATATCATTTTGCCGCAGGCCGTGAAACGGATGATTCCCGCATTCGGCAACGAATTTATCGTGTTGATCAAGGATTCGTCGCTCGTTGCGATCATCGCCGCGCCGGAGCTGATGTATTGGAGCAACGCCATGCGCAGCGAATATATGCGGGTATGGGAACCGTATTTAACGGCGGCCTTCATCTACCTCATTCTTACCTACAGCCTGAGCAAGCTGCTTGCTTACGTGGAAAGGAGATTGAGGACATGAATCCGATCATTGAAGTGGCGAATTTATCGAAGTCGTTCGGCTCCAATGCGGTGCTGCGCGATATCAATATGACGGTGGACCGGCAGGAGGTCGTCGTCATTATCGGGCCTTCGGGTTCGGGCAAATCGACGCTGCTGCGGTGCCTGAATTTGCTGGAGCAGCCGCAGTCCGGCGATATCCGGATCGAGGGGCGCTCCCTGATGGACAAGAAAACCGACATCCGTGAAATCCGCACGGAGGTCGGCATGGTGTTCCAGCAGTTTAATCTGTTCCCGCATCTGAAAGTGATCGACAACATCACGCTGTCCCCGGTTCGCGTCCGGCAATGGCCGGTCGAGCGGGCCCGCTCGAAAGCGATGGAGCTGCTGGAGAAGGTCGGGCTTCCGGAAAAAGCCCACGCTTATCCGGGTTCCCTGTCCGGCGGACAAGCCCAGCGGGTGGCGATCGCCCGGGCGCTTGCGATGGAGCCGAAAATATTGCTGTTCGACGAGCCGACCTCCGCGCTTGATCCGGAGATGGTCGGGGAAGTGCTCGGCGTCATGAAGGCGCTGGCCAAGGAAGGGATGACGATGGTCGTCGTCACGCATGAAATGGGCTTTGCGCGCGAGGTCGGCGACCGCGTCGTGTTCATGGAAGGCGGCGTCATTGTGGAACAGGGCCCGCCGGAGGAGCTGTTCGAGAATCCGAAGCACGAGCGGACGCGCGCGTTCCTGTCCCGGGTTCTGTGAGAGAAGCGGGTTGCGCAAAAGGGGAAGGCCGCACGGAGCGTATGCGTATGCTCCGCGCGGCCTTTTTTGGCGTGCTGAAAGTTTGGTTGCCGGCTTGCGAAGCCGGCGTCGGGGGGGCATAATGGAGGGGAAAACGACTACAGGGCGGAAAGGCGGTTGGGTTACATGAAATACAGACAGCTCGGCAACACCGATATGCGGATCAGCGAAATCAGCTTCGGCACTTGGGCCATCGGCGGCTCCTGGGGTTCTACGGACGACGACACCTCCCTGGAGGCGCTTGCGAGAGCGATCGATGCGGGCGTTAACTTTTTCGATACGGCGGACGTTTACGGCGACGGCCATGCCGAGGAATTGCTCGCCAAGGCGACGAAAGGGCGCGAGGACGAGATTTACGTCGCGACGAAATTTTGCAGGGCGGCGGATATTCACGACCCGGCGGTGTACCGCTATGAGTCGGTCAGGGCGTTCTGCGAAGCCAGCTTGCGAAGGTTGGGGCGCGAGCGGATCGACCTGTACCAGGTGCACTGTCCACCGATGGAAATCCTGCGCGGCGGCGAGGTGTTCGAGGTGCTGGACAAGCTTCGCGCCGAAGGCAAAATCCGCGAATACGGCGTCAGCGTCGAATCCGTCGAGGAAGGGCTTGTCAGCTTGGGGTATCCGAATGTGAAGGCGCTGCAGTCTATTTATAATATTTTCCGCCAGAAGGCGGGCACGGAGCTGTTCCCCAAGGCGCATGCGCAAGGCGTCGGCATTCTGGTCCGGCTGCCGCTGGCGAGCGGGCTGCTGACCGGCAAGTTCACGGAAGCGACGACCTTCGAGCCGGACGACCACCGTCATTTCAACCGGAACGGCGAGAGCTTCAACGTCGGCGAGACGTTCGCGGGCCTGCCGTTCGAGAAGGGCGTCGAGCTGAGCCGCGAGCTGGCCTGGATCGCCGAAGGCCGGACCAATATGGCGAGCGCCTCGCTGCGCTGGATTCTGGACAATCCGCATATCAGCTGCGTCATTCCGGGCTTCAAAAACACGACGCAGGTGGAAGCCAATCTGCGCGCCGCGGTCGAGCCGTCCTTCACGGACGAGGAGCATGCCAAGCTGCGCCGCTTCCACGACGAGCGGGTGCTCCCGCACATTCGCGGCCCATATTAACTAACTAAGCAAAAAACCTTGTCCATGGGTTGACGGATAAGGTTTTTTGCATGTGGAGCTTCACCCGAAGGAGCTTAACCGATTACAGCGCTTTGAGCGCCAAAATCCTCAAAGTCATCGCTCGAAGTGTATTTTATTTTCAGGATAGATACGGGGAACGAACGTTACCTATTCTGCGAGTTGGATTTTCTGCCATTTGATTCAACCGGGCCCCGCTGCAGGGTGTCGATTACGGGGAGGGCAAATAAGCGACGGAATGCAGGTTGGAGGGCGGCGGTGAGCGGAAGGTACGGTGGTTGGCGGACGGAACGGAAAAAGGAACCGTCGCCGATTCCTTTTTATGAAGCCTTATTCGTTTTCCGCAGCCTTAGCCTTGTCCGGCAGCTGCAGCAAATAGCTGTTCGACAGCTGCAGCAGCTTCAGCGCATTGTCGTATTCGAGCTCGAACACGACGCTCTCGTCGCCGGCGTTGCCGGAGAGCGGATACCGCGTGCCGTCCGGGTAGCCTTCGCCCGGCATAAACAGCGTATTGCCGGTCAGCAGCGATCCCGACGGCAAATAGTAGCGCTGCGGAAGAATGTTGTAGCTCTGGTTCAGCAAATCCTGACCGAAATGGATATACCCGTCGAGCGGGATGCCCATCAGGTTGGCGATCGTCGGCAGCACGTCCGCCTGCCCGCCCAGCTGTTTGAACACCTCCGGATAGGTGACGCCATTCGGACCTTCGGAAGCGATGATCAAGGGAATATTGATCATGTCCGCATAGCCGTATTCGCGCCCGTAAATTTCTGCCATCAGCTGTTTCTCGTCGCTGTCGAGCGAATAAATCGGCAGCCCGAGGTGATCGCCGTAAATGACCACCAGGCTGTCTTCCCATACGCCGTTCGCCTTCAGCTCCTCGATGAACTTGCCGAGTGCGTAATCCGCGTAATTCTGCGCCTCGAGATAATCGCCGACAATGGTGTCCTGATAGCGTTCCGGCAGCGCGAGGCGGATTTTCTCCTCCGGCAGCGTGTACGGATGATGGCCCGACATCGCGAGCACCTGCGTGTAGAACGGTTGGCCGGAATCGTTCATCCGCTTCAACTCGCCGGCCGTCTTCCGATACAGGACTTCATCCGAAGCGCCGAAGAATACCACGTCCTGGCGTCCAAAAAATTTCTCGTCATAATACCGGTTCCAGCCGAGCGAGCTGTACAACTCTCTGCGGTTCCAGAATTCCACCGTGTTCGTATGGAACGTGGCGGTCTGGTAGCCTTGCGCGCTCATAAGCCTGGGCAGACTTGGCAGCACCTTATCCACATAGCGCATTGTGGCTGCTCCGGTCGGAGGGACGTAGAAGGACGTGTTGACGACGAACTCCGCATCCGATGTGTTGCCTTGTCCCACCTGCTGGTAGAACCGAGGGAAGTAAAAGTTCCCGTTCACGAGTTTGTTCAGGTTCGGCGTAATTTCGGTGCCGTCGACCTTCAGATTGACGAGGAAGTTCTGAAACGATTCCATCTGGATCATAATCAGGTTTTTCCCCTTGGCAATCCCGTTGTATGCCGGATTAGCAGGCGTATCGATGCCCTTCAGCTTGTTGATCGCCGCCTGCGTGATTTCCGATTTATCGGTCAGCTCGACCTCGTCGTCCGCCAGAATCGCGTAAGCTTCGTAATTCAGAATGCCCATCTCGCCGGCCTTTACACGCTCGTTCATGCTCGCCCGGTTCGGCAGGATGTTCATCAGGCTGATAACGAGCGAAATGGTGAACACGGTGATGAGCAGACCGCGTTTCTCCCGGCGGTGATTCAGCGACTTCCACGCCGGCGTTTTCCGCTTGCGGAAGAACAGGAAAGCGAAAATGAGAATGTCGGTGAAAATAAACAGGAAATATGGCTTCAGCAGCGAGAACACGCTGTTGCCGACGGCTGTCGCCTGATTGGCCTGCTCCAGCGCCCGGAACGTCGGGATGACGCCGTAGTACGTGTAGTACATCATGACTGAGAACAGAATGCCGGTGAGCACCAGATTGGCGATCAGATAATAGAGCATTTTTCGTTTGGCTGCGAACGCCTCGATCAGGCTGAACGCGATCCAAATGAACGGGATTTCGGTCACGAGCGGCGATAGCGGCGGCGTCTTCTCGAACACGACGAACCAGACCAGATATACCTTGAGCATCATGATAAGCGAGAATAACGGAAAAGGCCGAAAGCCGGGAACCTTGAGGGCCTTGCTGATAAATGCCGTTGTCAATGCAGCGCACCTTCCTTTGCAAGAGAAACAGGCCGGAGACGGTAAAGCCCGCGCCGGTCCTGAGAATTGGGAAAAAATGAAAATGTTATTTTTTTATTAATAGAATCTATTATGATACGCAAGACCGGCGTTGTCAAAAGGGATCCGTTCCCTTTGACTTGCAGGCAACCCGACCTCGTCCCTCTTGCCGCGTATACTATACTTACTCTATTTGTAAACGTAATATGAACATCTTATGCTTAGACGACCCGGTTGTTGAAAAAGTTTTGCCGCACAGGCGTGACGATCCGGCGAACGATGCGGCGCCAAAGTTTAGCGGACCTGCTCAGGCGGTATAATGTAGGAAACAACGATTAGCGGGAGGAGTCCTTCCATGATATACGATTGCGCGATTGTCGGGGGCGGCATTGCGGGCACGCAAGCCGCGGTCCAGTTGGGAAGGTACCGTCATTCCGTGGTCGTGATCGACGCCGCCGACGGCCGCTCCACGATGTGCCGCAAGTATCATAACCTGCTCGGCTTTCCGGACGGCATCGGCGGACCGGAGCTGCGGGCCATAGGGCGCAAACAGGCCGAGCGGCTGGGCGTCCAATATATCCGCGGCCGGGCTACGGCGGCCAGGCAGGAAGACGACGGCTTCCTGGTCACGGTAGGCGATCTGGCGGAGGTGCGCGCCAGGCGGCTGCTGATCGCCACGGGCGTGAAGGATCGGCTGCCCGATTTACCGGCGCTTATGCCCTGTCTCGGCATTTCGGTCTTTGTATGTCCCGATTGCGACGGCTATGAGGTGGCGGACCGCAGGACGCTGGTGCTCGGAGCGGGCGAGGCGGGCTTGTCGATGGCGCTGGAGCTGACGCATTGGACGCATAACATCGTGTACATCAACCACGAGATGAAGCCGGTATCGGTGGACAAGCTGGCCGGCCTGATCGAGCAGGGCATCGCCTATATCGAGCAGCCGATCCGCGAGCTGCTGACCGAGGATGACCGGCTCAAGGGCGTCTTGCTGGCGGACGGTTCCGTCATGGCCGGCGACCGGGCTTTCGTGGCTTTCGGCGGCAACGACGTCCGCTCGTCGCTGGCGGGCCAACTGGGCGCGAAGCTTGCGGGCAACCGGCATATCGTCGTCGATCCGCGCACCAAAATGACGAGCGTCCGCCACGTATGGGCCGCCGGCGACGTCACCCTCCATTCGGAGCAGGCCGCCGTCGCGATGGGCGACGGCAACCAAGCGGCGATCTGGATGCATAAAAGCTTGATCGGACACGTCAATTGGAGCAAAGCCGGCACGCTGTCATGAACGGCTTCAAGGGGCGGACGACGGCACCGGGGGAATGAAAAACGACCGCGAAGAGGCGAGTCTCTTCACGGTCGTTTTTGCTTCGCGATGGGCGAGTGCGTGTGTGGCGAGCTTGCCAAGACGGCCCTGGTCGGCTTCGGCCGGTAATTCCAGGCAAAACCGGTCTCGGCATCGAGTTCCAGAGTGTCGCGATCAGCGGTTGGAGCTGAGCGCAAGCCGGCGGCGGCTTTCTCATGGGTCGCGCGGCGGCCGCTCTTCTTGGTTCAAGGCCGCTTGGCGCCGGGTAAAGTTACTTCATCGAGGAAAGCAACCCGGAGAGGAGTGGCATGCAGCATGCATTCACCTGCCGCACAACCGAATGTCGCCGCCGAGATGCCGCCGCAAAAGCAGCAAGTCCAAACGAAACGGCCGGCTATCCGTATCCGCAGAAGATGGATCGCGGCGATTCTCTGCCTTGCGCTGTTCGCATCCGTCGTGCTTTACCATACGAACAAACCGCTGCCCGAAGGGCTGTCTTTTGAGAGCAAAGCCTACTATACCGGCTCCGTATCGTTTCTTCAAAACCTGTCCTTTGAGCGAGGAGGAGAGCGGGTCTATGAGGATCAGATCTACGCCGCTTGGGCGGAGGCGATCGCGCGGGCGGAGCACTGGATCGTGCTGGATACGTTCATGCTGGACGGCTATCAGGACAGGGATGCCGGCTTCCCGCCGCTCACCAAGGAAATCACCGACAAGCTGATTAAACAGAAGGAGCGGTATCCGGAGTTGCGGCTGATCGTGATTACGGACGAGATCAATATGATGTACGGCTCCTACCCGGCGCCCGCGGTCGAGCGGCTGAAGGCGGCCGGCGCCGAAGTTTTTTTCACGGATCTGGATAAGCTGCGGGACTCGAACCCGCTATACTCGGGCTTCTGGCGCATATTCGCCCAATGGTTCGGCCAATCGGGCCGCGGCTGGGTGCCCAATGCGCTAGCCGATACGGCGCCGGATTCCACGCTGCGTTCGTACATGAAGCTGCTTAATGTGAAGGCTAATCACCGGAAAGTGATGCTCACCGATAAAACGGCCATCGTGTCATCCGCCAACATCCACGATGCGAGCGCTTACCACAGCAACATCGGCTTTCAGTTCGAGGGACCGATCCTGAAGGACGTATGGAAGGCGGAGCAGGCGGTCATCCGGATGTCCGGAGGTCCCGAAATCGACCTCGATTTCACGAAGGCCGGCCTGGCTTCCAACAAAGGCATCGTGGCGACGGCCGATTACAAATTTGCGAGGCCGGACCGCGCCCAGATTCGGCTGCTTACGGAGGGGAAGATCGCGGACCGGGTGATCCGGAGCATCGACGAGGCGAAAGCGGGCGAACGGATCTGGATCGGCATGTTCTATCTGGCGGACAGGGATATCGTGAAAGCGCTGCTCGGCGCCGCCGAGCGCAAGGCGGATGTCAGGCTCATTCTCGATCCCAACAAAAACGCGTTCGGCCAGCAGAAAACCGGGCTGCCGAACATCCCCGTGGCGGCCGAGCTGACGGAACGTTCGGACGGAGCGGTGAAGATCCGGTGGTATAAAACGGGCGAAGAGCAGTACCATACGAAGCTGATGCTCATTCAGAAGCAGGAAGAGGCGATCGTGATCGGCGGGTCGGCAAACTTCACGCGGCGCAACCTGGACGACCTGAACCTGGAAGCGGACCTGATGATCGAGGCGGAGAACGGGTCGAAAATCGTCGGCGAGGTCGAAGGCTATTTCGAGCGCTTATGGGACAACAGGGACGGCGTATATACGCTTCCTTATGAAGCGTACGACGCGAAGCTGCCGTTCGTGAAGCAGACCGCCTATGCGATCCAGAAAATGCTCGGATTTACGACCTATTAACGTTGAACAGGTGGTACTGTGACTAAGTAAGGTGCATTTTCTACACCTTGTTTAAAGCGGTCGGGGGGCAATGGGACATCAAGGTGCATAGAGTACACCTTGTTTCGCGGTTTTCGGCCAAAACTCGGAAATGGGATCAACAAGGTGCAGGTTTTGCACTTTGTTTGGACAAAACGGGTGAAACGGCGAAAACAAGGTGCAGGTTTTGCACCTTGCGCCTTTAAGGCCCGTTTGCATCGGTCCTTTTGTTTTCGTTTCCGGCGGGAAGGGTAAGAACTTATGCAACGGGCCGTCCTGCCGAGCCTGCGGCCTTAAGCGGCCGAATGGCGAAGGCGGCGGTGCGAATCGATAGACGGGAGGAAAAGACAATGGCTAAAGAACGGAAAATCGTGGGTGTGTTCGACCGTGAGGATGACGCAATCAACGCCATCGAAGGCTTGAAGCGGCAAGGGTACCGTACGGAGGAAATTTCCGTCATCGCGAAGGATAAGGATGAGTTGTCTTATGTAGCGGATGAGACCGGCACGAAAGCGCCGGAAGGCTTGGCCGCGGGCGCTACCGCGGGCGGCATGCTCGGCGGCATCACCGGATTGCTTGCCGGAGTCGGCGCGCTCGCCATACCGGGTATCGGTCCGATCATCGCGGCCGGTCCGATCGCGGCGACCCTTACGGGCGCGGCAGTCGGCGCGGGCGCCGGCGGCCTTGTGGGCGGCTTGATCGGCATGGGCATTCCCGAGGATGAAGCTGAACGCTACCGCGGATTCGTGGAGGAAGGCCGCATTCTTGTGCTTGTGAATGCCGATGCGGAGCGTGAGCATCATGCTTATGAAACCTTTCGCACCAACCGATCGCTGAACGCCGATATGTATCAAACCGGTATGGGCAGCACAACCGGCCGGCTGGATTAAGGAAGCGGTAGAACGAGAGAGGAGGGGATAGGCGATGCCTTGGAGAAAAGGCGACTACCCTGAATCGCTCAAAAACTTCAGCCCGCGCGTCAGGGACAAGGCGGTGGAAATCGCCAACGCGCTGCTGAAGGACGGATACGAAGAAGGCCGCGCGATCGCGATTGCGACGTCCCAGGCCAAGGAGTGGGCGCACAACCACCCGGACGATTCCTACGGACGGTAAATGCCGAAGGCTTCGGCGTGCCGGGATACCGTCGCAATGTTAAATGGCTTGAATAGAAAAGGCGCGTTCCATTGTTTACCGTGTGACGGTCGCATGGGAATGCGCCTTTTTGGCGGCTCAAGAAAGGCCTGGCAATGGGGTTTCCGCATCCTTTTAGCCATTATCCCGTTCGCTCAGAGAGAGTGTAGTGTACGGCCTTCTTTTGACCATTATCCCGTTCGCTCAGAGAGAGTGTGGTGCGCGGACTCGGAGAGCGTGGACGTATGGACAAGTCGGCGGGAATGCGGAATCGCACGCTCAGCGGTCATTGGGCGGGAAAAGCGGACCAGGGCGGCAAATACCGGAGTCGGCCGCCGTAAATTTTCACGCTTGTCTAACACGCACATAATATTCTGATAACGATCGGATATTATGCTGGGAGCATCAACAAGCAAAGGAGATGCCTCCGACATGTATTACGATGAGGATCGGGAGCCCTATGAAGAGCCGGTGAAAAAAACATCCGAGGACAAAACGGAATACAATCCCGACAAGGAAAAAGAAGAGTAGTCTCTCCACGGAGAAGAGACACTCTTCTTTTTCAATATTGGCCTGCCCAAAGGTAGATCTTCCGGCCGCCGAAAGTCCGTCACGGAGGGGCAAGCCCCCCCGAATAATGGCGGATTCCGGTGAAAAAGGCGAAAAGCGTACGAGGGAGCGAAAATTGCGCCCTCAGCGATGGTTGGCCGGCAAAAGCGGCGCGAGGGAGCAAAATTTACGGTGCCGGATATGGAGGGCGTCGAGGCGCTCAGGGAAATCCGCAAGGCGGATCCGGGGGCCAAAGTCATTATGTGCACGGCCATGAGGCAAAAAACGAGATCATCGAGTCGATCAAATGGGGGCGCCGTCGACTTCATCGTCAAGCCGATCCGGGGCCCACGGGTGCTGGAAGCCGTTACGAAGGCGCTATCCAGGCAAAATAAAATAGGAATGCCGCTTATGTGTTCATAACCGGCATTCCTAATTTACGTTTAATGAACTATTCAATTGTTCCAAGCACACTCCAATCGACAACTTTCGTTGTTTCCCTTATATTTGGTGTTGCTTTACTTGCCTTGAAATTTTGTTGCCTTTGTTACCTGGCTTGCATGGTCTTGCATGTGTTATCCAGGCTTTCCTAAGGCCTGTATTCCATCCGACTGACGTCTCCCGGGTCCCGCATATCCAGTCGCCGGATGTACGACGATTATCATCTCGCCCTCGTTCCGACGGGTTTGTGTCCGCTTCACGCGTCTCGCTGTGAAGCAGATTGCAGATATGCTTCGCTTGCCTGTTTCAACGGTCTATCCCCTCTCCGATTTGATATTTATATCATTTTCAATCCAGGACGCTGAATCCAAAGGGATTCGTTGTCGTTCGAGCGACCATGTCCCGAATTGAAAGATATAAACGCTGTGCTCGTTGCGGTGATATATCGTTGTTGCTTGTCTTTATCATAACCCCTTATTTAAATATTGTAAATATTCAGATAACTCCAATATACCCGGAAAAAGCTGGAGATCGCGCCTAGAGGCGGCCGATGCTCCGGTTTTCTTACGATTTCTGATTATTTCACACGAGCATTTCATCCTTCGGCAAGAGCTGCAGATCGCCGGTTTTTTCGACACAAATCCCGCCCCGTAGGGCAGGCCCCCCGCCAAAAGCGGGTAAGTTAAGATATAGCCCCTATGCGGCTTATGAGGGTTATGCGGCCTATGCGGGCTATCGGCCAATGCTGGCCAATGCTGGCCAATGCTGGCTATGCGGCCAATGCTGGCTATCCCCGGCAAAACGGAAGCGAAGGAGGCGTGCGGCATGATCAAGATGGAGCCTGAGGTCGTGGCGTTGAAGGAGATGCGGATCGGAGGCGTCTACATCGAGGCGACGGAGAAGGACTGCGGTCCGCAGAGCGCCGCGGATGAACTGTGGCGGGCATTCCGGGGCAGCGCGCGCTGCTTCAATAAAGAGGCGGAGCCGAAAAATCCGATTCCCACTTATGTCGTTTATACGGAATACAACCGGAGCGAGGATGGCAAATGCACCATTATGATCGGGCATGAAGTGACCGGACGAGGCGGTCCGGCGGGCGACGGATGCCGAATCGTCAGGCTGCCGAAAAGCCATTACGCCGTCTTTACGACGAGGCGGGGGCCGGCGCTGAAGGTGACCGCGGAAACGTGGCGGATGATCGACGTTTATTTCGCGGCGTCGTCCTATCGGAGGCGGTACACGGGCGATTTCGAGCTGTATGACGCGCGGGCGTCCGATCCGGACAATGCGGTGGTCGATATTTACGTTGCCGTTGAGTAACGCGGGATACTGGCAGCGACGGGAACGGAACGGCACAGCCGAACGATAACTCGTCCGGCGGACCGGGTATCCGACGCGCACAGCCGAACAACAAATCGCCCGGGCGGCACGTGCCGCCCGGGCGATTTGTTGTTGCCGTGTGTTAAACCTGGAAGCCTGTGCCCGTCGCGGTGCCTTTCGGCTTGCGATGAAGGACACGGTCAATGCCTTTGTGGAGCAGCGGCAGGACGTAGCGGTCGAGGCCGAAGCGGCCGGCGTTGGCGCCTGCGACGATGATGAGCGTTCCGAGCAGCACCAGCCAAGGGTTCGTGCTTACGGTGCCGGCGAAGAGGAACATGAAGTTCATCATCAGACCGAAGAACATGGCGGCCGTCGTCAGCGTGCCGAGGATGAGTCCGAGCCCGACGAGCGTTTCGCCCCAAGGGATCAGGACGTTGATCAGCTTGGTGTTCGGGATCGCGAAGGCTTCAAGGAACCAGTTGTACGTCGGGTAGACCAGCTCGCCGGTTTTGGCGGCCACCGGTTTGCCCGTCGCCCCTTTCAGGAATCCGCCGGCGTCGAATCCGCCCGTAAGCTTGCCGAGGCCTGCGTCGAACCATTGCCAGCCGACATAGAGGCGAAGCAGTAACAGTGCTGCAGCTGCGTAAACATTCTCTCTCCAAAATTTCATCATGACCGTTCACTCCCCAATAGATTTTAATGCTGTGCTTGCGTGTAAGGCGGTTTGGATAATTGGTTGTCAGGCAGATCGAGAACGGGATCGGGATGCCGAAGCGATTGAAGGCTGCATCGGGTATCACTCCTTTACGATGCTTGGTATTACTTGGTGTTCCTTATGGCTTAAGTATAGAGCGAAAACGGAAAATATATTGTGAATATTATCACAATGTTTGACTTGTTTTTGGTTATTTTGACGCGCCGAATCCGGCGTGATAAAGTGTAGGCACATGGCGGCGGGAGGCGGTTTATCGCCCCGCCGGCAGGGATGATCCGAGGAAATGAAGGAGGAAGAGCATATGTCGATCCACCCGTTCACGGCCCGCACGATCAAGGGCGGGGAGATGCCGCTGGAGGCGTTTGAGGGCAAGGTGCTGCTCATCGTCAACACGGCCAGCAAGTGCGGCTTGACGCCGCAATATGAAGGCTTGCAGAAGCTGTACGATACCTATAAGCACCGCGGGCTGGAAATACTCGGCTTCCCGTGCAACCAGTTCGCGGAGCAGGAACCGGGCAGCAACGAGGAGGTCGAACGGTTCTGCAGCGTCCATTACGGCGTTACGTTCCCGATGTTCGGGAAGGTCGACGTCAAGGGCGAGCATGCCCATCCGTTGTTCGTCTATTTGACCGGAGGCGACGGGGAGAAGATTCCGTGGAATTTTACGAAGTTCCTGATCGATCGGCAGGGAAATCCGGTGCAAAGGTTCGACCCCAAGACGGAGCCGGAGGATTTGAAGCAGGACATCGAGGCTTTGCTCTAAAAGGCTGACGGAGGGAGGAGTAGGCATGCGGGACGCGATCCGGGTCGTCTTCACCGGCGGGACGATCGGCAGCCGGAAAAGCGGCAAAGTCATCGACGTCGACGATGCGATGGCGTTCGAGCTGCTGGGAAGGTACCGCGGCCTTGAAGGCGCGCGGGATATCGCTTTCGATACGGCGCAGCCCTATCAGGCGCTGAGCGAGAATCTGAACCCGGCGCATTGGACGGAGCTGATTGCCTGTCTGCTTGAGCGGGCGCCCGAGCAATACCGGGGCATTATCGTGACGCACGGCTCGGATACGCTGCCGTTCACCGCGGCGGCGCTCAGCTATGCTTTTGCCCACGCGCCGGTTCCGATCGTGCTTGTCGCCGGCGATTACCCGCTCGGGGACGCGCGCAGCAACGGGCTGCGCAACTTCGCGGCCGCCGCCGACTTCATTATGGACGCCGCGCTGCCGGGCGTGTACGCGACGTGGGCGAACGACCCGGGCGCGTGCGCCGTCTACCTGGGGACCCGGGTGACGGAGGCGCTGCCGTTCACCGACCGGTTCGACGGCCCCTACGGCACACCGTTCGGGTATATGCGGGGAGGCTTGTTCGAACCGGCGGCGCACGAGGTGAATCCGGAGGTGTCCGCCTTGCGCGCGGACCGGACGCCGGCCGTGCCGCCCGAGCGCGTGCGCTTTTCCACCGGCATCCTGTTCATCCGGCCGTATCCGGGACTGGATTACCGCTTATATCGTTTCGACGGCGGCGGAGGCGCCGCCCGTCGCAAGCCGGCGGCGGTGCTGCACGGCTTGTACCACTCCGCGACCGCCAATGTGCAGGCGGCGGAGGGCTTCAGCTCCTCGTTCGAGGAGTTCGCCGCCTATTGCGCTTCACAGGGCATCGACGTCTATGTCGCGCCCGTGAAGGCGGCGGATGCCGACCAATACCGCTCAGCTGCCGGTTTTCTCGGCCAAGGCATGGTCGTCGGGCTGCCGAAAATTTCGGTAGAGGCGGCGCTCGTCAAGCTGATGCTCGCATACGGCACGTTCGATTCGGCCATGGAGCGCGACCGGTTCCTGGGCGGCAGCGTTTTTTTCGAGCATCACGAGGGCGGACAATGGTGAACGGATAGCATCGCCTGGGGCTTGTCCTTCTGCTGATCATGCTGGCCGTTCGCGCATTAACGCTGGAAGGCGCGGGAGAGGGCGAGGCCTTTTTCCTCCGGCCGGACTTCTCCAAGCTGACCGGGGAGGCGGCGCTGGTCGCGCTCGGACACGCCTTTTTCTCATTGTCGCTCGGTATGGGCATTATGATCACTTACGGGGCGTATGTGGAGCGCCGACAATCGCTCGGCTCGGCGGCGCTGGCCGTCGGCGGCTTGTTTTTCATTCTGCTCGCCATCGCGGCACTCACCTCGGCGGTGTCCATCCTCGAGGTTCCGGTCGCGTATGTGCGGGAGAAATTCGGTTTGAGCCGGTCGAAAGCGGCCGCGCTTACCGGGATTGCGTGCTTCCTGGTCGGTCTGCCGTCGGCGCTGTCGGCCGGAGACGCGCTGCCGGGCCTCCGGTTTGCGGGCAAATCATTCTTCGACTGGATGGACTTCATTTCGTTGAACGTCATTTTGCCGGTCGGCGGGCTGGCGGTCTCGGTGTTCGCGGGCTATATCTGGCAAAAGGCGGGCGAAGAGGCGGGAATCTCGGCCGGGTGGTTCCGGGTATGGATTGCCGCGCTTCGTTGTCTGGCGCCGATTCTGCTGCTGCTGGTCATGCTGAATCTGGTCGGCTTTCTGCCGTGGCTGCAGAAGCAGCTTTGGTGACGAAGGCGGAGGGCGAAAAAATTTGTGGAGGCCGGTGCCTGGCGGGGGCGGCCTTCAGCGCGCAAGCGGGAATGGCGCGGTGCTTGCACCGTGTAAGGCTGACCAAAAGCCCAACGCAATCATAGCCATGCCTCCCCTGCTTGAGAGCTTGATCCTGCGATGTCGTTCGGCAACGCGCAAGGTGCAAAACCTGCACCTTGTTTTCATCTTTTCACTCGTTTTGTCCAAACCAAGTGCAAAACCTGCACCTTGTTGACCCCAAATCCGGATTTTATCCGAAAAACCCCTGAACAAGGTGTACGCTATGCATCTTGATATCTCATCGCAGCCGACCGCATTAATTCAGGTGCATGGATTGCACCTTGTAAGCTGGTCAACTACTGCCGGTCCCTACTCGATCCATGCTCATTCAGGCTCGGCCCGCTCTTATAATTCGCGCAAATATTGTGTATGATAGGAGGATACTAATTTTCATCGCTCAGAAAGGTTGATCGCCATGGAGAACAAGACATCCTCCGCCTCCTCCAACTTCATCAAAAACATCGTCATCGAGGATCTGAAGGCCGGCAAAGTGAACGAGATCGTCACGCGGTTCCCGCCCGAGCCGAACGGTTATCTGCATATCGGGCATGCCAAGTCGATCTGCCTCAACTTCGAGCTTGCCGACGAGTTCAACGGACGGACGAACCTGCGGTTTGACGACACGAACCCGGTTAAGGAAGATACGGAATACGTCGAGTCGATCCAGGAGGACGTGCGCTGGCTCGGCTTCGAGTGGGATGAGCTTCGTTTCGCGTCGGATTATTTCGAGGAGCTGTATGAGCGGGCGGTTCTGTTGATCAAGAAAGGCAAGGCGTACGTCGACGACCTGAACGCCGATCAAATCCGCGAGACGCGCGGCACGCTGACGGAGCCGGGCCGGGAGAGCCCTTGTCGCGGCCGGAGCGTCGAGGAGAACCTGGACCTGTTCGCGCGGATGCGGGCAGGCGAGTTCAAGGACGGGGAAAAGGTCGTTCGCGCCAAGATCGACATGGCTTCGCCGAACATCAATCTGCGCGATCCCGTCATTTACCGCATTTCCCATGCGCATCATCACCGGACGGGCGACGCCTGGTGCATCTATCCGATGTATGCGTATGCGCATCCGCTCAGCGACGCGATCGAGGGGGTTACCCATTCGATCTGCACGCTCGAATTCGAGGATCAGCGGCCTTTATACGATTGGGTGGTCGCGGAATGCGAGATGGAAGCGACGCCGCATCAATACGAATTCGCACGGCTGAACCTGACCAACACGGTCATGAGCAAGCGGAAGCTGAAGCTGCTCGTGGATGAAGGCGTTGTGGACGGCTGGGACGACCCGCGCATGCCGACGATTTCCGGTTTGCGCCGCAAAGGGTTTACGCCGGAGGCGATCCGCGCCTTCTGCCGCGAGATCGGCGTAGCCAAGGCGTACAGCACCGTGGATGAGCGGATGCTGGAGCATTTTATCCGGGAGGATCTGAAGCTGAAGGCGCTGCGCACCATGTCCGTGCTGCAGCCGCTGAAGGTCGTGATCACGAACTATCCGGAGGGACAGGTCGAGTATCTGGATGCGGAAAATAACCCGGAGAATCCGGACATGGGCACGCGCCAAATTCCGTTCTCCCGCGAGATCTACATCGAGCAGGACGATTTCATGGAGAATCCGCCGGCGAAATATTTCCGCTTGTTCCCCGGCAACGAGGTTCGGCTCAAGAACGCGTACTTCATTAAATGCGAGGAGGCCGTGAAGGACGAGGCAGGCAACGTGGTCGAGCTGCGCTGCACGTACGATCCGGAGACGAAGAGCGGCACCGGCTTCACCGGACGCAAGGTCAAGGGAACGATCCACTGGGTGGAGGCCTCCCAGGCGGTCCCGGCCGAGTTCCGGCTCTACGAGCCGCTGATCACGGACGAGGCGGAGGAGGACGGGAAGGCGTTCCTCGAATGCATCAACCCGAACTCGCTCGAGGTGCTGCAAGGCTTCGTCGAGCCCAACATGAAGGAAGCGGCCGGCCACGACAAGTATCAATTTTTCCGCCACGGCTACTTCAACGTCGATCCGAAGCTGTCGGCGGCCGGCCGGCCGGTGTTCAACCGGATCGTCTCGCTGAAAAGCTCGTTTGATGTGAAAGGGTAGTATTTACGGGTTCAAAATAAAGCAGAAGCGCCCCCTTGCCGGCTTTGAAGATTAAACCGGCAAAGGAGGGCGCTTTTTTTATTGCCTGGCGGACATAACTATGTTTAAGCTCTGTAAACCGCTTCCGCCACTGAAGTTGTTTTCTTAAGATGTTCCCATGCTTTTAGTATATGAGTTTTTTTAAAAACCTCTTTTTTTCGATCGTTCCAACTGAAGAAATGGTGTAGCAATGCAGCTTGATCAGTTCGTGCTTCCGAATAGGTTTTCATGATCCAATGTGCAGTGGAGAGCAATTCCAAACCATAGGGAGTTTCATAACCTTCAATAAGAGTTTTTACGGATTCTAGTTTTTTCATAGTCCCGGGATCATTTTCATGCTCCAAGTAACTCCGCGCCTCTTCATATATGTCGGGCAACAGATAAACTTGCGCCTCCCTGCTTCTATCACCATATCCACGGATGAAATGTCCTTCTAGCCGCTGTAACACATGATTCAGATTCTCCGCATAGGGTCCATATTTTCCTTTTTCATATTGAAGTTTTAACGGTTCCCCTTCTTCCTGAAGAAAATAAGCTAATTTTTGGATCTCTAACAAAGACAATCTATAACCCGGTTTGCCATAGTGGTTCATTAACATAATGATTAAAGCTCTGGCCCTTGTCAACTTGGGCCGCTTTGTTCCGATTTTAATTTTATCCGGCTGGGGACTTCCGGAAGGCGGATAAACCCAAAACATAACATTAGGCAGTTGCTCGGCGGCCTGTTCAATGAGTGGTTGAACTTGTTCCCAGTTCAAACCTCCATTACCGCACCCCAGAGGGGGGACGGCTACGGAAGTGATTTCTCTCGCTCTTATCTGGTGCATTAAGTCAACCAAACCGCCCTCAATATCCTCGATTCTTGATTTACCTTTCCAATGTCTTTTTGTAGGAAAGTTTATGATATACCGGGGGTTGAGCAATGACTCGTTGTCCACGATAAACATCTTTCCGGGAACAACAAGATTCGCATTGCATGCCTTTACATATTCATTATAATTTTTCGGAAATGCTTGCTTGAATTGAAGAGCAATTCCTTTCCCCATAACGCCAACACAGTTAACCGTATTGATCAGGGCTTGAACATCAGCTTCCAGCAAATTTCCTGTTTTGTATTCGATCAACGATTTCACCTCGTTCAATAATACCAATCTAGCCTTGCGTTAACGGGTATATTCACGGAATTTGCACTGAAAATGTTGTCAACCTGCAATTTAACATTAGTGTTTATTACCCCGACTTCCGTTATGCAATGTATCGGGAAACTTTCGAAAACTAAAAATTCAGCCTGACGTTTGCGTTTTCTATCCGGGTATTCATCTGTATCATTCCAATATCGGGACGACATCACGTTCCAATCGACTTGATCCAAATTGTCAACCGAGTTGTAGAAATCACTGTAATACATCGCAGCATGTCCATCTGTAAACACAAAAGGAATGCGAGCCTTCATTACTGTTTCCACTGTAGAAGCTAAATATATGATGGATCCTTGACCTTTTTTGTGTTGCAGGACATTTCCTAGGTTAATCGTGTAAAGCATCGGCGAACGTGGTGCGAAATAGAATGGCACGTAGTCATGCAAATACCCTAAAGGTTCGAGTGGAACACGGACTTTCGAGCGTCTTGTTTGGATATTATCGTATGCGATGTCAGTAAAACGGATTCCTTTAGTCTCCATGACGTTGGTGCAATGTAGCCCGTTATTGTCCAATATAGACTGCATATTCGTTAAGTCCGTTATATGATAAATTGGCGTCGGTTTAGGTACCATCGTTACGCTCCAATGCATTATTTTCGCATGGTATTTCGACATCAGTCATCATGTATCCTTCTAGAATACGAAACGAACATATGTGCGGTACAAACAATATACCAAACAAATGGTCGATGGTAAAGGATGAAACGAAAAAAGTTGACGAGGTGCAAAATATGCAAGACACATGCAGGATTTCAACGGAAAACGCCCGTTTTCTCGAAATCAGGTGCAGGTTTTGCACTTCACTTCGAGAAAACGGGCGTTTTCCGCCTAACCAAGTGCAGGTTTTGCACTTCGTGGCGGAATCCATGAAAATGGGGTGGTCCCCTCAATTAGACGAATACAATTGTAATTCAACACATTGCGCAATAGCTTCAAAGTCTTTATCTTTGTGCAACAAGTGACCATGAGACTGAATCGTAATGGCTGCGATCAAGCAATCGTTGGTTTTTCTAACCGTAAAACCCTTACTACGGCATGCAAGATGTTCAATTGCAGCAAGGTGTTTTTTACTCGTTCATATTGATGATCGTCCCGAATCCCTTGCAAAATTTCTGTGAGAATAAGGTCAGTCAAACATATCCGGGTATTGCTGATTATAAGTTGACGAAGCTGATCTTTCTCCAGCGATTCAGTACCATTGAAAAAGTCGATCCACACACTGGTATCCACCAAAATCATTGGCGATCCGTTCTGATGTCATCCAGATTGCCTTCCCACTTTATCTTGCCTTCAAACTCGAGCAAATCACTGTACGCCTTTTGGTTAAGCACATGAGAAATCGCGGAGCGAACAGCTTCATCATCTGAAGTTGAATGGAACCAATCTTTTAACCTCTGCAAGTCATTTTCGTCAACTGAAACATTTATCCGCTTCATCATCAAACCCCTTTCGAAATGAACTGCAATATTTTCCGATAGTCATCTTTCTTATCATTATACCACATAGGCGGTTTGCTTTCTCATACTGAAGTTTACGGTTCACCGGCCTCTTGAACATTCCTGTGGTCCATCAGGAGGGGGTGGCCGGCCTTCCCGTGAGGAAGTTGAGGTGAATGATATATGTACTTTGTTGCTACACGTGCCGAGTTAGACATATGATAACCTATTGCAAGCATAAAGGGTTTGTGATATGGTCAAGGCAGCAAAAGGAGGCTGCGCTAACAGCCCCCTGGTGTGTACCAACCGCGAGGGTGAACCCCTCCGAAGAATGTTTAAGGAGGGACCCTGTGGCGGCTAACCGAGGGGTCCCTCGTCAGTTAACGGCCAATACTACAATCAATGCCGGGATTCGGCGATGAACGTGAGAAGGGCGATCAGGAAGCTTCCTGCCGCAAAAAGCAGTAGGAAGTCATTTCTGTTCTTCATTCGTCCCACCCCCCTCAGGGAGAGGAACGACCCGCACGGTTATGTACAAATCTATTATACCAAAAGTCTACCAATATGGCAGGCTTTTTCTTTTTGCCCTAAAGGCTGTGAAACGGCAATATGGAACGCGACAAAAAAGTAACTGCCTGCGCCTGCTATGAAGCCCGTTTCATCACCGGCAACTGCACCCAAGCCAAAGTCAGCCCCGGGAAGATCGCCCTTCGACAAGTGTGCTAATTATTCAATATGGGTTGATTTTACGGCTTAAAAATCTTTATATTATTCATTATGAATAAAAAAGACTACCTAAAGCAAGAATTTGTATGTTACAATGTGAAGTGCCATCGTTGATTTGGAATTGGTTTTAGTCAACCCCATACACTTCGTGTCGCAGGTGAGTCCGATGATCGATATGCATACCCACCTATTGCCCGGCATTGACGACGGGGCGGCGGATTGGACGGAAACGGTCCGGCTGGCGCGGGCGGCCGCCGCGGAAGGCATTACGGAGGTGGTTGCCACCCCCCATCACGCCAACGGACGCGACCTGAATCCCGCAAGCGGTGTGCTGGAATTGGTGCGCGAGGCGAATGACCGGTTGGCGGCTGCCGGCATACCGCTGACCGTACGGCCGGGGCAGGAGATCAGGGTGCACGACGATCTGCTGGATGCCTGGTCCCGCGGCGAGCTTCTGGCGCTCAACCAGTCGAATTATGTGCTGATCGAGCTGCCGCCGGACTTCATCCCGAAAGGGATGCCCGATCTGCTGCATGAGCTGGATATGCTGGGTTTAAGAGCGGTCATCGCCCATCCGGAGAGGAATGCGGAGATCGTTCGGCATCCGGAGCGGTTGGGGGAATTGGTCGAGGCGGGCGCATACGCGCAGGTAACGGCGCATTCCCTGCTTGGCGGCTTCGGCAAGCGGATCGAGCGGCAAGCCTGGTCGCTGTGCGAACGGGGGTGGATTCACCTCGTCGCATCGGACGCGCATCACGTTGACCGGCGGGGTTTTCGGCTGCTGCAGGCCTACGATAGAATCGGGCAAGAGTTGGGAGCGGTGTGGAGGCAGACGGCCGAAAGCAACGCCCGTCGGCTGTTAATAGGCGGCAGTCTGGACAACAGCCCGGTTATTCATGCCGGTGAACGCAGCTTATGGAGGAAAATATCCGGCATTTTTACATAACTTATAAAGAATGGGTAGAGGTGAGTGGATTAATGACGTTGAGAAAGAAGCTTGCAGTCACGACACTGGCGGCGTCGGTCGCCGTCTCGGCTTTCGCCGGGCTTCCGCTGAGCCAGCAAGGCCTGGCGGAGAAGATCGGATTCACAAGGACGGCCAGCGCGGCCGGCGACGATTTCATCGACCAGGCGTTTATGGACAAACTTGCCGCGCTTCGCGGCAAATTGTCCGCAGCGGACTTGACGAAAATTCGCCAGGCCCGGGCGTTGTTGAAGACGAAATTCCTTGATCCCGGTGCCAATAACAACCTGGAACTGATTCGGGTTCCGATCGCCAAAATCGAAGCAAAAGCAGGAGCAGACCTGAGCGCCGATGAAGAAAAAGAGCTGTATGGCTTCTTCGCCGCTCTCGTGACCGTTCCTTATGACGTGGACGGCGAGCATATTGAAGAGATCCGAAACCGGCCGCAGCTTCGCGCGGTTCTGAACAAGCTGGTTGCTGCCGCCTCCGGCGCTACCCAATTAACGGATCTTACCGTTGCGCATATCACCGGTTTTATTTCCTCAGTTGAAGAGGAAGGCCTGAAAATCCTGCAAGGCAAGACGCTGTCCGAGCTGTATGCGATCAATAACAGCCGGGAAGAACGCAACGCCGTTCTCCAGCAAGTATTGAGTAAAGTGATGGCGAAAGACATCCCGGTTACGAAATTACTGAAGTATTATGGAATCGACGAAACGGTAACGAAAGACGTAATCCTCGGCTTTAACGCTAAATTGACGACCGGTGAAAGAGAAACCGTCAGAGAGGGCGCCGTCCTGATCGGACTCGCGTATATCGAGCTGAACAAACCGGCTCCCGGTTCCGGTTCGGGTTCGGGTTCCGGTGCGGGGACGACAGCGCCGCCGGTGGAAAGACCGACTCAGCTCGCCAATCAAGCCGTAGACAAGATTGACGACCTGCAAAATGCGATCGCCAATGCCACCGGAGAAGCACGCGAGGCGCTGATCGAGCAGGCGGTTGCGGTCGCGGCAGCGGCGATCAATGAGATTGCCGTCTTCGATGCCTCCGGTAAAGCGGCAACCCAGGGCGGCACAACGACCGTTCAACTCGGCATGGCGGATCTGAAATCCACCATCGATGCCCTTAAAAGAGTGGTGGACGAATTGAAGGCGGTCGCGCCTGAGGCTGCTGCGGAGCTGCCGGAATTGATACTGACCGTGAAAGTCGATTCGGCAACCGGCAATGCCGCTGAAGTCGGTCTGGACGCAGCAACGATTGCAGCCGCAGCCGCGGCGGGGATAGCAGGGGTCAAGGTGGAATTGGGCACCGGCTTCAGCGCGGTTCTTCCGCTTGGGGGACAGATTGACGGGGCGGTCAAGCTGACCGTATCGACCGGCGCCGCCAGCCAAGCCGGAGCCGCATCCGATGCGTTCGAGTTCGGGCTGACGGTCAACGGTCAAGCGGTCACCACGTTCGACGAGCCGATTGAAGTGAGCATCCCGGTGAAAAATGCGGCGGGCATGGATGAGCAGCTGCTCGCCCTGGCGAAGCTCGATGAGGGCAGGCTGCGCATTGTCGGCGGTGTAGTGGTGAACGGCAAGCTGGTAGAGAAGCGCACCGAGTTCTCCAAGTATGTGGTGGTCGAGAATAAAGTGACCTTCAAGGACATCGCGTCGGTGGAGGCGTGGGCAGGCCGCCAAATCCAGGTTGTTGCGGCCAAGGGGGCCATTAACGGCAAGGCGGCAGGCGTATTCGCGCCGGGGGACAAAGTCACCCGCGCCGAGTTTGCGAAGATGCTGATCGGCGCCCTGGATCTGGAAACCAGTTCGGCGACGGAAAGCTTCATCGATGTGAAAGGAACGGAATGGTTCGCCCCTTATGTGGCTGCCGCGGCGAAGCAAGGGATCATCACCGGACGTCCGGAGAGAATCTTCTCGCCGAACGCAACGATTACCCGCGCCGAGATGGCGGCCATGATCAGCCGGGCGGTGAAGGTGACGGCAGGCGCGAAGGATGTCGCGGATGCGGATGCAGCGCTCAAAGGCTTCTCCGATGCGTCATCCATTAACGCAAGCCTGAAAGCGGGCGTGGCGCTGGCCGCCGGCAAAGGGCTCGTGATCGGCAACAAAGGCAAGTTCAACCCGAACGGTACGGCAACCCGTGCGGAGGCGGCGGTCGTGATCTACCGTGCATTGACTGTCAAGTAGGAGATAAGGTCAGCTTCATGGCAGGACGACAAAAAACCACGTCTCATTCGAGACGTGGTTTTCGCTGTCGGTTCATTAGTTAATGAAGCCGGCATTGGTCAGATAACGGATAACCATCGTAGCGGCTTCAGCACGGGACGCGCTGGACAGAGCAAGGACTTTGCCTTGATCCGTACCCTTCACGATACCTGCGCTCACAGCAGCTGCGACTTCCGCCTTCGCCCACGTAAGGGATCCTGCGTCAGAGAAGGAAGCGAGAGCTTCGGATACTTGCGCATCCGTCAGCTTGACTTCTTTACCGGCATACGCCAGAGCGCGAACGCTCATAGCAGCCAGCTCTTGACGCGTGATCACAGCGGTCGGACGGAATTTGCCGCCATCGCCTTTGATGATGCCAGCCTTGGCGGCAGCCGATACGGAACCGGCATACCACGAAGTCGAGGATACATCGGAGAACGAGTACGTCGCGTCGGCTGCACTGTCAAGTCCGAGGGAACGAACGAGCATCGCGGCGAATTCAGCGCGAGTCACGTTGCGTTTCGGGTCGAACTTGTCAGCGCCCGTACCGTTGACGATCAGCTTGCCAGCCAGTTTCTCCACGTCTTCTTTCGCCCAGTGGCCAGCCATATCCGTGAAGGATTTGGCATCTGTCGCGATAACCGTGTAGATACTGTTGGAGCGGCTGTACAGGGTAGCTTCCTTACCGTCGATGTCCGTCGGAACCGGAGTTACCGTGTTGCCCGTAATACGTACGGCAACCAACAGGTTAGGGTTGGTCGCTTCGGCGTTCAGCGTGATCGTACGCTTCACAAATTTCGAGAAGCCGTTCAGCTCAAGCGTCTTGCCGCCGCCTACCGCTTCAACCTTGAATTCGACGATCGGAGCCGCCAATTCACCGTCGACAGCCTTTACCGCCGCAGCTGCCGTAGCAGCAGCAGTGCCGGAAAGTTCTGCGATCGTGACCTTGATGGTCAACCCGGACAGCTCAACCCCGAGGGATTTCGCCAGTTCCGCCAAATTCAATTCGTCGAGCGGAAGCTCGTAAGATGCACCGTCAGCAACGATCGTCACGACACCACCCTTCGTCAGAGCGGAAGCCGGAAGATTCGCCACTTCACCGGAAATTTCGATGACTGCCTTGCCGTCCGCCAGAGCAGCGGCCAGCGCAGTTGCGTCTACGTTGCCGTTAGCCGGAACGGTGATCGTGTCGGTGGTGGGGTTGCTGCCACCGATCGTTCCGCCGCCAACAAAGCTACCGCCACCCACTGTACCGTAGTAAACGCTGCTGCTAACATAAGTCGAATCAACCGGGTTCCAGAAGCTGAAGCCTAACGGGAATTTGAAGCTGTTGTTGTAGCCCTCAGCTTCAAATTGATAGTAGTAGCTATCCGTCTTGAAACCGTTCTGATACGTCAGATATGTAGCGTAGACAGCGCCTAAAGGATCACCGGACTTGTCATATACGTTAATCGTCACTTTACCGTCCGAGTTTTTAAACCCGTAAGTGTTGTAAACCGTGGAATCAACGTAAATTTTACCGGTGACTTTGCCGGTGGAACCGTTGTGCGTGACATCCTGGAAACCCACAGCCGCCAGCGCAACGATCGGCAGAAGCATCGAAATAATCATCAAGGAAGCGACGAGTGCTGCGGTTTTACGCATAAAAAGCTTTTTCATTTTTCTTTTTCACCTCCTTTCAATGAGAGTTGACAAAAAAAGACAACCTTCGAGTGTCTATTATAGCTGAGTATTCCCTGAAAAGGAAGTGTCAGATTCCGAGAAAGAAAAAAAGATAGGGTAAAATTGATATATCTGTATAAAATCCAAAATCATCCTCGGCCTGCGAGATCATCCAGAAGCGCTTGCTCACTGGGATCGGCTTGCAGCAGCCTGCTCAATGATTCATCGTCTTTCTGACCCGTTTTGTTTAGAGCAGCCAAATAATACCTTACCGATTGACGCACATACGCATCGGAATAATCACCGGCCCGCTGCGGAGCCAATACGTTGACGGCTGCGGCATAGTCCTGCTTGTCGTAATAGATTTGGCCGATCGCTTGCGCCATCATAGGCGTGACGTTGAAAGCCCGTCCCTGAAGCTGGGCTTCGGGAAGCTTCTCTTCCAGCTCCTTCATTCTTCGCACAACCTCATCGTACAATTCAAGCGCCCTCTGCCAATAGACTTCCTTGTTGCCGTCGTTGTTTTGGCTGCCAAGCGTGAAGTATTCCATGATCGCCACTTCATAGAATTTGATATCCCATTGGAATTTGTTGATGCCGTCTTCCAGGATGGACAACACGTCGGCATTTTGTCCCCGGTCCTTCAAATCACGATACGCCGCTAATAAGATTGAACGATTGTAAGGCTCCGAAAGTTGCGCTCGATCGAGGATCATTTTTCTCTCGTTGCGATATTTTTCATCATTGGTCGCTTGGTAAGCCTGGCTCATCCAGTCGATTTTGGTCAGCATAAAGGCCGGATTATAGGGTGAGAGCGCCATGGCGCGATTCAGATCGGGCAGCAGGTTGTCCAGATTTTCCTGCTTCTGTACGGCCAGGTACATGCTTCGCTCGTAGAATCGATTGGCCTGATATTCCCTGATGGACCAGACAAGCATGCCGCTTGACAGGACGATCAGGACGGCGGGATATACGAGACGAAGCCATGCGCGTTTGCTCAATACCGCCATAATAGACGCAGGAGCTTTCATGTCGGACGGAGCCGCGATCGCTCCCAAGGAGAAGAATACAATCGCCGCCAGATAGAGATAGCTCATGTCGAAATCGATCAAACTGTGCATCAGCATCGCGATCGCGAATATGTAGAAAACCAGCCTTCTGCTCTCATAGAATTGATCGTCGCGGCGCATACGAAGGAATGCGATAAAGCTGAAGGCGAACAGCGCGAGCATGACAAGCAGTCCGAGCCAACCGACCTCGACCAGCGTCTGGAGGAAGAAGCTGTGAGCTTGCCGGCTGACATAAGGGTTATTCTGGTATTCTTCGTACAGGGACGCCCATGCGCCGCCGCCGGCGCCAAGCAGCGGATAATCCCGGGACACCTTGAGCGCGTCGATATAGAACGTTTTGCGTTCCAATACGCTGCTCTGCTGGAAGTTGATATTGGCCAGGCGGTTAGCGATCGGTTCCGGAAGGAGTCCGTTAATGCCGCTGCTTGCCCACAACAAGAGAACCGCCGACAGAACGGCAATAATCAAAGCGGACGGAACAAAGACGCTGGACCACTTTCTCGACTGCAGCCGCTCTGTCCTGGAACTCAACCACGCTTCCAAGCGTGTGGACAGGAGCAAGCTGAGACACGCCGCCAGCGCGGAAGCTCCGATCATGATGGCCCAGCTTTGCAACGGCAAACCGCTGAAGACGGAAATGGCCTGGGCCGGCTTCTCGCCTTGCGGTTGAACGACCGCCGCGATGTCGATGTAGTTCTCGGTAATTTTACCCAGAATTGCAAGCGATAAAACACCGGCTATGAAGAAGTGAACCAGATACCAGATTTGCTGTTTAAAGCGCAGCAGCGGCAAGATCAACAAAATAATGACCGGCAAGAGAACAATGGCCCCACGCGAGTAGGTCAGGAAAAAGGAGACGATCATCGGAACCAGCATCAAAGCGTGAACGAACCTGCCGTACCATTTCGTCGATTCGGTCATCAGGTAGAGTCCGGCGAGAATGGCGGCTGACAGAAAGGCGGCGTATGCATTGGAATATTGGAAAACCGATGTAAGCCGGTAGCCGTTATCCGCCAGCCACAGACCATCCGGGTAATAGACTTGACCGAACAGATTCAATAGACCGAATAGGACCACCATATACGCGGCGGATTGCAGGGTTAGCACAATCATTTGGCTGGCCAGCTTCTTTTGCGCGAGGAACAGACCGATAATATAGAAGGCGGTGAGCATGAACATCACCAGCGTCATCAAGGAAGCGGAGTAGCGAGAGACTGCATTGATCGAAGAGAGAGAGTAAGATAAAGGAATCAGCATGGCGAAAATTGAAATATAAGATTGAACGCTGTCGACCTTCCACTTCCAGAGCAAGTAGATGCTGAAGGTTAGAAACAGGAGCGATATGTAGATGACGGCCCCGTAAATGCGGCCTTCGAAACTGATGTCAAAGCCGTTGAATAACGCAGCTTTGAAGGGGAAGATGAGTAGGAAAGCTATGAAACCTAGTAATGAAAGCATGTGGAGTAAAGAGAAATCCCGGATTTTCAAGTCGTTTGCCTGAACATGTGCGGCTTTGCCCTTCGGCTTATGGCCCTTCATACAAAATTCTCCTTTATTTGGCGAATGCTGCAACCCTATGACAAGTTATTATTTTAACAGAGGACAAGGAATAACGCCATAAAGAAAGACTCAAGGCAATCTTGGAAACTTAAATTTATATACAATGCATGATCTTCTTTGGTAAGATATTGTTATGTTCTGAGGAATATTTGGAGGTTTTGTAGAACAATGATGATTCGTAAAGCCTTCATGCGGGCGGTAGGTCTTGGCACGTGCTCTCTGCCTGCAATAAAAGCCTTGCCGAAGAAAATGCTTTTCGATCGTAGGTAACCCACGACTTAATATATTGTGGAAGAAGCGGTCGCATCATGAGTTTAAGGATATCATTATTGTAACCGGCAAGGGAAAAGAGATATCGAAGACCATTTTGACAATGGTTTTGAGTTGGAGGAGTAGGGGGGATTAATTTAAATTTAAACCAAGATGTATATGCTTGCGATTTTATCACCGTAAATTATTATGGTTTTGGGGAAGGCCTGAATTTTTAAAGATAATCATTGATCTTCACAGAGAGACGGTATTAGAAACAGTTCTAAGTTCTATTGAATATGGATTAGATAAGGAAGAGTGGGCAGTTAGATGATTAATATTAAAAGTTTTTTTTCACATAAAGATCTACTTTATAATTTGACGATTAAAGAACTTAAGTTGAAATATAAAAATTCAGTTATTGGGTTTCTATGGTCGTTCTTACATCCAATCATGCTTCTCCTGGTATATACATTCGCATTCAAACTCATTATTAGGATTCAAATAGAAAATTTCCCGATATTTGTGTTTACTGGGTTACTCCCATGGATGTTTATTTCAGGTGCGATTTCTATGAGTGCCAATTCTATTATTAACAATCAGAATTTGGTGAAGAAACCCAAGTTTGGCGACATAATTTTCCAGCACCAGGCGTAGCAAGGCTTTCCG
>NZ_CAUPYC010000042.1:0-35586 GCF_963515335.1 uncultured Paenibacillus sp.
CGCAGCGGCTCGCGGCGGGCAAGCTGCGACGCGCTTCGTCGCTGCTCGCCCCTTATGCGCCGCTCGCCCAGTCGGCGCGGACGATGCGCGCCAAGGCCGACCGTCTGGAGGGCGGCCGGTTTACGATCGCGCTGTTCGGCGCGTTCAGCGCCGGCAAATCGTCCTTTGCCAACGCGCTGATCGGCATGCCGGCGCTGCCGGTATCCCCGAATCCGACAACGGCGGCGATTAACCGGATTGTGCCGCCGTCCGCGGACTACCCGCACGGCACGGCGCGCATCGTCATGAAACGGCCGGAAGCGCTGCTGGACGACGTACGCCATTCGCTCGAGCTGCTCGGTGAGGAAGCGGCAGCCAAAGGCGGCGACATCGGACGTATGCTGGAGACGGTTCGCGGACTGAAGCCCGGCGACCTGCATCCCGGCGGACGCCCGCATTACAGCTTCCTAAAAGCGGCGCTGAGCGGCTGGGATACGTACGGCTCCATGCTCGGCGCGGAGCTGCGCGCGGACGAAGCCGAATACCGCAGGTTCGTGGCGGAGGAATCGCGCTCCTGCTTCGTGCAGGAGATCGAGCTGCACGTCGACTGTCCGCTGACGGCGCAGGGCATCGTGCTCGTCGACACGCCGGGCGCCGATTCGGTCAACGCGCGCCATACGGAGGTCGCTTTCCACTATATCAAGAACGCCGATGCGATCCTGTTCGTCACTTACTACAACCACGCGTTCTCGCAGGCGGACCGCCAGTTTCTGCTGCAGCTCGGCCGGGTGAAGGACCAGTTCGAGCTGGATAAAATGTTTTTCGTCGTCAACGCGGCCGATCTCGCCGCCGACGCCGCCGAGCTGGAGGATGTGACGGCGCATGTGGAGCGCAATCTGCTCCAGCACGGCATCCGTTTTCCGCGGCTGTTCCCGGTGTCCAGCCTGCAAGCGCTGGATGCCAAGCGGGAGGCCGATCCGGAGCTGCTGGCCGCCTCCGGCTTCGAGCAGTTCGAGAGCGCGTTTCTGGCGTTCACGCAGGAGGAGCTGGGCGGCATGGCCGCCGAAGCGGCCGGCCGGGAGATCGCCCGCGCGCTCGGCATTGTGGAGGGCTGGCTTGACGCATCCGGGCAGGACGCCGCGACGCGCCGCCGCCGGATTGCCGAGCTTCACGGGCAGACGGAGAGCGCCCTCGCGCTTGCCTCCGGCTCCGTGGACGCCGCATCGTTCGAGCCGCTCCGCCAGGAGCTGCGAGAGCTGTTCCACCATGTGCTGCAGCGGATTCGTTATCGGTTCGGCGAGCATTTCAATTACGCGTTGAACCCGTCGAGCCTGCAGGACGACGGACGCGATCTGCGCAAAATGCTCTGGATGTCGTGGCTGGAGCTGCAGCGGCTGCTGCGGCAGGAGCTCGAGCAGGAGCTGCAGGCGACGTCGCTGCGGCTCGGCAATGCGCTCCGCCGGATGGCCGTCCGCCATTACGAGGCGGCAGCCGCCTCGATCGGCGCCGAGCTCGACGGCTTTGCGCCGGCCGCGTTCGAGCCCGAGGCGCCCGAGGCGCCTGCGGCCGCGGAGGAATGGCGCACCGACGCCGTGGAGCTGAAATGGCTGTGGGCGCGGTTCAAGAGTCCGCGGCAATTTTTCGAGGGCGAAGGCAAGACGGCGCTTCGGGGCGAGCTGGACGGATTGCTGGCGCCTGCCATGAAGAGCTGGATGGAAGCCGCGGCCGAGCGCTGGGAACGGCACTACCTGCAAGCGTGGGAAGCCGCGCTGCGTCAGGCCGCCGATCTGCTGATCCGCGAGGCGGGCGATTTTGCGGCCGGCCGGGAAGCGTCATTGGAGGAAGCGATCGGGGCGGACGAGCTTCGCAAATTAAAAGCAGGCCTTGCCGAATTGATTTAGCGCGCCGCCGGCCCGGACACGAACATCGCTCGGCAAATTTACCGCCGTTCAATCCGGATTTTATCGCAATTCAACCTTGGTGCCCGATCGGGCGCCAAGGTTTTTTTGTCGGCTCGAGGCATTTATGCCAAAACGAAAGAAATCGCTACCATTAAACACGATTTCAGACGATTCGGGAGATTTCCGGGCAATTCGTATTCGTAACGAAAGGATTCGCTGAATCCGGTTGGAAAATGGCGCCGCAGGCTGTTTGCCGAATGCTTCAAGAAGCTGGTAATATGCTTTCATGCTTTGCAAAAACAGCTACGGGGGAGAGACGGAAGTGGACATATTCAGGCAGCTGAAACCATTTTATTGGCCGGATCGCAAGCTACTCGCATTATCGATTTTCGCGCTGATGTGCACGACGGCGCTCGGCTTGGTTTATCCGAACATGCTGCGCATTCTGATCGACGACGTCATACAGAAAGGAAATTACGGCTGGGTGCCGGCGCTGTCGCTCACGGTCGTAGGCGTCATCGCCCTCAAGGCCGCCATGCAATTCGTGCACGGTTTCACCGGCGGGCGGTTGGGCAACCGCGTATCGTACCGGCTTCGCAATTCGCTTTATAAGAAGCTTCAGTACTTGTCCTTCCAATATTACGATACCGCCAAAACGGGCGATCTCATGTCGCGGCTTACGGCCGATCTTGAGGCGATCCGCAACTTCGTCGGCTTCGGCTTCGCCCAGATTCTGAATATGTTCCTGATGGTTGTATTCGGCAGCGCGGTGATGCTGTCCATACACTGGCAGTTAACGCTGATCACCTTCGTCTCGATTCCGTTCCTTGTGTTTACCGCCTTGAGGTTCGAACGCAGGATCCATCCGGAATTTCGCGAGATGCGGCAGGCGATGAGCAAGCTGACCACGGCCGTCCAGGAAAACATTACAGGTGTGCGGACGGTCAAGTCGTTTGCGCGCGAGGGGCACGAGGTCGAGAAATTTTCGCTCCGCAACGATGAATACAAAGCGAATCAGATCGGTGTCGCCTTCACGTGGGGCAGCTATTTTCCGGTGATGGAGCTGCTGGCCAGCCTGTGCGTCGTGGTGCTGCTCGTGTTCGGCGGCTCGCTCGTCATTCGCGGCTCGCTGACGCTCGGGGAGCTGGTCGCCTTTTTCAGCATGACCTGGTATATCGTAGGCCCCATGTGGGGGCTCGGGTTCCACATCAACAACTATACGCAGTCCAAGGCGTCCGGCGAGCGGGTGCTTGAATTGTTGAACCATCACATTCACGTGAAGGACGCCGGCAACGCGCTTGTCCTGCAAGATGTAAAAGGACACGTCCGCTTCGAGAACGTCACTTTTCATTATCCGGACAAAGCGCCGGCCGTCTCCGGCCTGACGCTCGACGCGCCGCCCGGCACCGTCATCGGCCTGCTCGGGGCCACCGGCTCCGGCAAATCGACGGTCATCCAACTGCTGATGCGGGCGTACAACGTGCAGGAAGGCCGCATTACGCTCGACGGCCACGACATCAGGAAGCTGTCGCTGGAAAGCCTGCGGTCGCAGATCGCGCCCGTTTTTCAGGAGACGTTCCTGTTCTCGGCCTCGATCCGAGAAAATATCGCTTACGGCGTCGCGGAGGTCGAGTTGCAAGACATCATCTACGCCGCGAAGCTGGCGAATGCGCACGACTTCATCATGGAGCTGCCGCTCGGCTACGACACGATCGTCGGCGAACGCGGCATGGGGCTGTCCGGCGGACAAAAGCAGCGGATCGCCATCGCCCGCGCGCTGCTCCGCAACCCGCGCATTCTGATCCTGGACGACTCGACCAGCGCGGTAGACATGGAGACGGAACACGAGATTCAGGCCGGCTTCAAGGAAGTGATGGCCGGAAGGACGACGTTCATCATCGCCCACCGGATCTCGTCGCTGCGGCATGCCGATGAAATTATCGTGCTGGATCAAGGCCGTGTCATACAGCGCGGGGCGCATGACGAGCTGATTGCCGTGCCCGGACACTACCGCGACACCTATGACATTCAATACGCCGACCGGCCTCGGGAAGAGGATGAGCCGGAGCGAAGCAAAAATGAAAGAAGGGTCGCCAATTGAACTCGCAAGCGCGCAAAAACGAGCGGTTCGTCTACCAGGACGACGAGCTGATCGAAAAGCCGTTCAACTGGGCGCAGCTGAGCCGGTTGATGAAATATATCAAGCCTTACAGCAAGCAGCTGCTGCCGGTCGTGCTGGTCATGATGGTGCTGGGTACGCTGACCCGGCTCGCTGTGCCGGCCATCATCATCCTCGCGATCGACGAGGCGATCGCGCCGAAGCAAGGGGAACCGAGCCTGACGAAGCTTTATACGTATGCCGCGATCGCGTTCGGCCTGTACATCGTGCAGTGGGCGGCCAACACGTATCGAATCCGTTATACGAACGTCATCGGGCAGCGGATCATATACGATCTGCGCCACGACCTTTTCACGCATATCCAGAAGCTCTCATTCCGTTTTTACGACAAGCGCCCCGCGGGATCGGTGCTCGTCCGCGTCACGAATGACGTGAACGCGCTGCAGGACCTTTTTACGAACGGGGTCGTCAACCTGATGATGGACAGCGTGCAGCTCGTCGGGATCGTCATCATCCTGCTCGCCTGGAATTTCAAGCTCGGCCTGGCGGTCATGATCACCGTTCCGCTGATGTTCATCGTGTCGTCGGCGCTGCGGAAGCGGATTCGTTTTGCCTGGCAGGATGTCCGGATCAAGCAGTCGCGCATCAACTCTCATCTGAATGAGAGCATTCAGGGCGTGAAGGTGACGCAGGCCTACGTGCAGGAAAAAGCGAACATCGGTTATTTCGACCAGATGAACACGGTCAACCGCAAGGCGTGGAACAAGGCGTCGATGCTTAACCAGATGTTCGGGCCCGTGATCGAGGTCACGTCCGCAATCGGCACGCTGATTCTTTTCTGGTACGGTGCCAACCTGGTCCAGACAGGGGCCATTACCGTCGGCCTGCTCGTCGGCTTCGCCAACTATATCGGCAACTTCTGGGATCCGATCAACCGGCTCGGCCAGATGTATTCGCAGCTGCTGATCGCCATGGCGTCGTCCGAGCGGATTTTTGAATTCATCGACGAGAAGCCGACGGTGAAGGAGAAGGATAAGGCGGCTGAGCTGCCGGAAATCCGCGGCGACGTCATGTTCGACCGGATCGTATTCGAGTATGAAAAAGGGCGTCCGGCGCTGAAGGGCATCAGCCTCGACGTGAAGGCGGGACAGTCGATCGCGCTGGTCGGCCATACGGGCTCGGGCAAAAGCACGATCATCAACCTGCTGTGCCGGTTTTACGATCCGGTTGAGGGACGCGTGCTTGTCGACGGAACGGACATCCGGGACGTCACGATCGAAAGCTTGCGGTCGCAGGTGGGCATCGTGCTGCAGGACACGTTCATTTTCTCCGGCACGATCCGCGACAATATCCGCTACGGCCGGCTTGACGCGACGGATGAAGAGGTGGAGCTCGCCGCGCAGGCTGTGAACGCGCACGATTTCATCATGGGGCTGCCCGACGGCTATGACACCGAGGTGCAGGAACGCGGCAGTGTGCTGTCCATGGGCCAGCGTCAGCTGCTGTCGTTCGCGCGCGCGCTGCTCGCCGATCCGCGGGTGCTGATTCTCGACGAGGCGACGGCCAGCATCGATACCGAAACCGAGCTCAAAATTCAGGAGGCGCTCCGAACGCTGCTGTTCGGGCGGACGTCGTTCATCATCGCCCATCGGCTGTCCACGATCCGTCATGCCGACAGCATCGTGGTGCTGGATCACGGGCGGATCGTCGAACAGGGCAATCATGACGAGCTGATGCGGCGTCAAGGCGTCTATCACGGTTTGATCGAAGCGCAGTACCGGTTTTTGTCGGCTTGACTTTTGGGCGCAGGAACCTCCACAATGGAAGAAAAAACTGGGAGGTTCCTTTTGCTATGTACGGTTCCCCATTGACGCCGCAAGCGCGGCGTATGATGCTTCTGGGCTCGGGAGAGCTCGGCAAGGAGGTCGCGATCGAAGCGCAGCGGCTCGGCATCGAGACGATCGCGGTCGACCGCTACGCGGGCGCGCCTGCGATGCAGGTGGCCCATCGCAATTATGTAATCGACATGCTTGACGGCGCGGCATTGCGGAAGGTGATTGCCCAGGAGAAGCCGGATTTGATCGTGCCGGAAATTGAGGCAATCGCCACCGCAACGCTCGTTGAACTGGAGCGGGAGGGCTGCCGCGTCGTGCCGACGGCGCGAGCCGCTCAGCTGACGATGGATCGCGAGGGCATTCGCCGGCTTGCCGCGGAGACGCTCGGCCTGCCGACTGCGCCGTATCGGTTCGCGGATACGCTGGACGAGCTCCGCGCGGCCGTGGAAGAGCTCGGAACCCCTTGCGTCATCAAGCCGATTATGAGCTCGTCGGGCAAAGGGCAGAGCGTCTGCCGTTCGGCGGCCGAAGTCGAAGGCTGCTGGAATTACGCGATGGAAGGAGGTCGCGCGAAGAAGACGCGGGTGATCGTCGAAGGGTTCATCCATTTCGAGTCGGAAATTACGCTGCTGACCGTCCGTTCGGTGTCGGGCACGTCCTTCTGCCCGCCCATCGGCCATGTGCAGAAGGACGGCGATTACATCGAGTCGTGGCAGCCTCATGACGTCAGCGAACGCGACCGGGAGCAGGCCGAACGGATTGCGCGTTCGGTGACCGAAGCGCTCGGCGGGTACGGTATCTACGGCGTCGAGCTGTTTCTGACCCGGGAGGGCGTGCTGTTCAGCGAAGTATCCCCGCGGCCGCACGACACCGGCATGGTGACGATGGTCACGCAGGACCTGTCCGAATTTGCACTGCATGCCCGGGCCATTCTCGGGCTTCCGATCCCGACGATCCGGCTTCTGACACCCGGCGCTTCGCATACGCTGAAGGCCGACCGGGAAGCGGCGGCATTCCGCATCGGCGGGCTTGAGGACGCCCTGGCGCTGCCGAATACGCAGGTGCGCGTGTTCGGCAAGCCGGAGACGAAACCGGGCCGGCGGATGGCGGTGGCGCTCAGCACGGCCGACACGACGGACGGCGCGCGGGAGCTTGCCCGGCAGGCGGCGGAATCGCTCCGCATTTCATACGAAGCTTGAGCAAGCGGCTGAACCGGACCCGGTTCCGGCTTGCGGCGGCCGGTCACGATCCGGCTCGTCCGCGGCCGGCCGGGTCTGTTTTTATGCAGACGCTTGCAGGAGTCAAAGTTGAAGGTGGGAGCGGGGCTGTAAGTGTCCGGCGCACCTTAGGGCGTGGAGCGGAAGGTGGGGGCAGAGCTGTAAGTGTCCTAGCGCACTTAGAGTAAGAAGCAGAATGTCGGTTAAATAGTCGGCGTGGAGCGGGACGGCAGCAGTAAGAAGCAGAATGTCGGTTAATTGGCCGGTGTCGGGCAGATGGGCAGCAGTAAGGAGCAGAATGTCGCAGGCAGCAGTGCGCATACCGTTTCCAAGCATTTGCAAATCCTGGACGAAACCAGTAAGGTAAAAGTAATTAACTCGAATCTTGTCGGATTCAGAAGATGCCGGAAAGGGGGATCGCATGATGCAAACAAAAGCGCTTTGGCGCACGATCGGATTTACGTCGTTGGCCGCAACGCTGCTGTTGCTGTTCGGTTTCGGCTACGCGGTTAACGAGCTGCTCAACCCGCCGGCTCCCCGTCCGGCAGCCGATCCGGAGCCCTCGCCTGGGACGGGCAGCCGGCCTCCCTCTGTACGGGAAGGCTACCGCATCGTGGCGATCGGCGACTCGTTGACTCAAGGCATCGGCGATGCGAGCGGCGAGGGCTATGTGAAGCGTACGGCCTCATTACTGCAAAAGAAAACCGGCAAACCCGTTGAAATTTTGAACAATCTGGGGGTGAGCGGACTGCGGGCGGACGAGCTGGCGGATCGCCTAAGCGAAGACGATGCGTATACAATGGCTTTGAGCCGGGCGAATCTCATCCTGTTCACGATCGGCGGCAACGACCTCTTTCAGTTCGCGCAAACGGAATCCGGACTGGCCGATGCCGACAAGGGTTTCCCCGCAGAAGCGAGTCCCCAAGGCGCGGCCCCCATCACACCGCCCGGCGCAGCCCCCGTCACACCGCCCAGCACACTGCGCGGCACGGCCCCCGATCAGGCCGCTGTCAGTGCGCCCGGCCCGGCTTCCCGCATAGCGCTGGATCCGCGGCGGTCCAAGCAGCGGCTGGGGGAAGGCCTTGAAAGGCTGAAGCGGGTCATCGACCGGCTGCATGAAATCAACCCGGAGGCGTCAGTCGTGTACGTCGGGCTGTACAACCCTTTTTACGACATACCGGAGCTTCGCACGGGAAGTCTGGTCGTCCAGGACTGGAATCGCGAGGCTTACGGCATGCTGCAACGGTATCCCAACATGACGCTGGTGCCCACGGCCGACCTTTTCGAGACGGCGATAAGCCGCCATTTGTCGCAGGATCGTTTTCACCCGAATGGGGACGGATATGCCGCGATTGCCGAACGGATCGCACAAACGCTCGAGTGAAAAACTGCGTCGTCGGTTCCACCCCGGTATCCGCTCAATCGCCCGCACGACGGAATGGAGGTTTGCATACGAATGTCTCTTCACGAACCTCCGGCGACAGCCGGAAGCGCACAACCCGAACAGGCCGCACAACGCGCGCAGACGGCACAACCCGAACAAACCGCGCAAGCCGCCGAACCCGTATTGTCCGTCCGCGGACTGAAAAAACGAATACGCGGCAAATGGATCATTCACGGCGTCGGCTTCGAGGTGCGCGCGGGTGAAATTTTCGGATTCCTCGGTCCGAACGGCTCCGGCAAAACGACGACAATCCGCATGCTGGTCGATCTCATCAAACCGACGGAAGGCGAGGTGCGCCTCTGCGGCTTCAACGTGCACAAACAGCCGGAGCAGGCGCTTCGCCACGTCGGCTGCATCGTCGAAAATCCGGAGGTTTACCCGTACCTGACCGGCCTGGAAAATCTTCAGCATTTCGCCCGCATGCAAACCGGCGTCGACGACGCCCGAATCCGCGAGGTCGTCGGCATCGTCGGTCTTGAGCAGCGGATCGGCGACAAGGTGAAGACGTATTCGCTCGGCATGCGGCAGCGGCTCGGCATCGCGCAGGCGCTGCTCGGAAGGCCCCGGCTGCTCATTCTGGACGAACCGACGAACGGACTCGATCCCAAGGGCATCAAGGAGCTGCGCGAGTTTATTCGCGGATTGGCGGCGCAAGGCATGAGCCTGTTCATAAGCAGCCATCTGCTCAGCGAAATACAGCTCATGTGCGACCGAGTGGCGATCATCTCGTCAGGGAGCGTGCTTGCCGTAGGAAGCGTCGAAGAGCTGGTCAAACAAGCCGGCTCTTATGTCGTTTGGCAGTTCGACCGGCCGGAAGCGGGGAGCGCCGCCCTCGAATCGATGCCTGACATCCGCATTGTCCCGCCGGGCGGGCATCGCATCGACGAGAGCGTACTGGCCGTGCTGCCGGGTGCCGTCGTAACGGTGATGAGTGCCGAACAAATACCCGCAGCGGTCGAACTATTGGTGCGCCGAGGCATCGGTGTGCAGGCCGTTCAGCGGGTGGCGCCCACGCTGGAGGCGTTATTTTTGACGATGACGGAGGGGGAGGGCATTGCGTAATCTGCTGCCGTTGATCGAGAACGAAACGTTGAAGATTTGGAAAAAGAAGCGGTTCTGCGTTGTGGTGCTGATTCTGCTCGTCCTTATCCCGATTTTCACTTATGCGCAGCTGAAAATTTCCGAAAGCAGCCAGGACAAGGATTGGCGGAACCGGCTGCTGCAGCAGATCACCGATTATCAGAACATGCTTGCGAGCGACCGCATTCCGGAGGAATGGAAGACGTACCGCAAGGTCGTCGTCCAGCAGCTTCAATATTATCTCGATCACGACGTCAATCCGAACAGCCCCAGCGGCGTTACGTTCACACGCGAATTTCTGGGCAATTCCGTCACCCTGTTCATTCCGCTTCTGGTGCTGGCCGTGGCCGGCGATCTCGTGTCGGGCGAACGGACGGCGGGCACGATCAAGATGCTGCTGACGAGGCCGGTCCGCCGGTGGAAAATATTGCTCGCGAAGCTGGCCGCGCTCACCTTGTACGTGTCGCTCATTCTGGTAACGGCGGCGGCGCTCAGCTACGGCATATCCGGTATGTTCTTCGGATACGGAGGCTGGGACGCGCCGGTATTTACCGGCTTTGCCGTGAACGGCGCGGAGCTGGGCACCGAATTCGTGCGCGCGGTTCCGCAATGGCTTTTCCTGCTGATGCAAGGCGGGCTCATCTGGTTCTCTGCCATGACCGTCGCCTTGCTCGCGGTGATGGTGTCGGTGCTCGTCCGCAGCACGGCCGCCAGCATCGTCACGATGATGGCGGCCATCATCGCCGGCACGATCCTTACGGCCATGGCGTCGTCCTGGAACAGCGCGAAATATTTGTTCGCCGTAAATCTTGAACTCACCGGTTATCTGGAGGGCACGCCCCCGCCGATCGCGGGAATGACGCTGCCTTTTTCGCTGGGCGTGCTCACGGTTTGGTCCGCGGTCTCGCTGATCGTTTCGTTTGTCGTCTTTACTAAACAGGACATAATGAATTAAAATAGGTTTTGTTTGCCGAATGTATGTTTGTTTTTTCGGCACTCATTATAACGCATGGCAAGGTTGATGTCGCCGGACCCGGTTGGGCATGACGAATGACCGGGCGATTGAAGATAGGGGGGACGCGTATGGCCGACCAAATGGATCTGTTCACAGACGAAGCGGCAATCGCGAATCGTAATTACGAAGCGGACGACATACAAGTGCTGGAGGGATTGACGGCGGTTCGGAAGCGGCCGGGGATGTATATCGGCAGCACGTCCTCGTCGGGCTTGCACCATCTCGTGTGGGAAATCGTCGACAATGCGGTCGACGAGCATCTGGCGAAGCATTGCTCGGCGATCGAAGTGACGGTACATAGGGACAACTCGGTGACCGTGCGCGACAACGGCCGCGGCATTCCGACCGGCATGCACAAGACCGGCATTCCGACGCCGCAGGTCGTCTTCACGATTCTGCACGCGGGAGGCAAGTTCGGCGGCGGGGGCTACAAGAAATCGGGCGGCCTGCACGGCGTCGGCGCATCGGTCACGAACGCGCTGTCGGAGTGGCTCGAGGTCGAGATTTTCCGCGACGGCAAAATCCATAAACAGCGTTTCGAATACTGGGTCGACAAGCAGGGCAAGGAGCATGTGGGCGAGCCGGTGACCGGCCTTGAGGTGATCGGGAATACCCGGCAGACGGGGACGAAGGTGACATTCAAGCCCGACGCCCGCGTATTTCACGGCAGCATCGCCATTAATTACGAAACGCTGTCCGAGCGTCTGCAGGAGATCGCCTTCCTCAATTCGGGCCTTAAGGTGACGGTTACCGACGAGCGGACCGACAAGGAGAATGTGTTCCATTACGAGGGCGGGGCGAGCCAGTTCGTCCAGTTCCTCAACGAGGACAAGGCGGTGCTGCACGACGTCATTCATTTCAGCGCGGAGAAGGACGAGATCGAGGTTGAGGTCGCGCTGCAGTACAATGACGGCTACACGGAGACGATCGCTTCGTTCGTCAACTCGATTCCGACCCGCGGCGGCGGCACGCACGAGACCGGCTTCAAAACCGCTTACACGCGCGTAATGAACGAATACGCCCGGAAGGCGGCGCTGCTCAAGGAAAAGGACAAAAACCTCGACGGCAACGACCTGCGGGAAGGGATGATGGCCGTCATCAACATCAAGATGGGCGAGGTCGAATTCGTCGGACAGACGAAGGATCAGCTGGGAAGCGCGACGGCGCGCAGCGCTGTGGACGCGGTCGTCGCCGACAAAATGCAGGTTTTTCTCGAGGAGAATCCGCAAGTGGCGCAGATGCTGCTGAAGAAAGCCGTTCAGGCGCACAAGGCGCGCGAGGCTGCGCGCAAGGCGCGGGACGAAATCCGCAGCGGCAAGAAGAAGAGCGAAAGCTCCAACCTGAACGGCAAGCTGACGCCGGCGCAGTCCAAGGATTACATGCGCAACGAGCTGTTCATCGTGGAGGGCGACTCCGCGGGCGGTTCGGCCAAGCAAGGACGCGATTCCAAGCACCAGGCGATCCTGCCGCTCAAGGGCAAGCCGATGAATCCGGAGAAAGCGAAGCTCATCGACATCCTGAAGAACGACGAGTACAAGGCGATCATATCCGCGATCGGCGCCGGCGTCGGACCGGAGTTCGAATCCGAGGAAGCCAACTACAACAAGATCATCATCATGACCGACGCCGATACGGACGGCGCGCACATTCAGGTGCTGCTGCTCACGTTTTTCTACCGGTATATGAAGCCGCTCATCGATACCGGCCGCGTCTATATCGCGCAGCCGCCGCTCTACAAAATCTCGCGCAAGTCCGGCAAGCTCGACACGGTCAGATACGCGTGGACCGATGAGCAGCTCCAGAACTATTTGAAGGAATTCGGCAAAGGCTGCGAGCTCCAGCGCTATAAGGGACTCGGCGAGATGAATCCCGACCAGCTGTGGGAAACGACGATGAATCCGGAATCCCGCACGCTGCTGCAGGTGCAGATCGAGGACGCCGCCAAGGCGGAGCGCCGCGTGTCCACCCTGATGGGCGACAAGGTCGATCCGCGCAAACGGTGGATCATTGAGAACGTAGACTTTACCGAATTCGAGGAATAGGGGAGAACGCCTCATGGGCATGCTGGAGCAATTTTTGCCGGCGTTTCTGGAAGAGGTCGTAGGCGACCGCTTCGGCCGGTATTCGAAATACATTATTCAGGACCGGGCCATTCCCGACGTCAGGGACGGGCTGAAGCCCGTGCAGCGGCGTATTCTGTACGCCATGTACGACGCGGGCAACACGCCGGACAAGCCGTACCGCAAGTCGGCGAAGACGGTCGGCGACGTGATGGGCAACTATCATCCGCACGGCGATTCTTCGATCTACGAAGGCATGGTGCGGATGGCGCAGCCGTGGAAAATGGGGCACACCCTCGTTGACGGCCACGGCAACTGGGGCTCGCAGGACGACGATCCGGCGGCGGCGATGCGGTATACGGAGGCTCGTCTGTCGACGATCGCCATGGAGCTGCTGCGCGATATCGAGAAGCGGACGGTGCTGTTCAAGGACAACTTCGACAACACGGCGAAGGAGCCCGTCGTGCTTCCGGCCCGTTATCCGAACCTGCTCGTCAACGGCGTAAGCGGCATTTCATCCGGCTTCGCCACCGAAATACCGACGCATAACCTGCGGGAGATTATCGACGCCTGCGTCGCCGTCATGACGAATCCGGACATGACGCTCGAGCAGCTGATGGCGATCGTGAAAGGCCCCGACTTCCCGACGGGCGGCCTCATCATGGGCGAAGAAGGCATTCGCGAGGCATACGCGACCGGCAAGGGCAGAATCTATATCCGCTCCAAGACGGAGATCGAAGATTTGCGCGGCGGGCGTCAGCAGATCGTCATTACCGAAATTCCGTACCAGGTCGTCAAATCGCGGCTTGTGACGGCAATGGAGAACATCCGACTGGAGAAAAAGGTCGAAGGCATCTCCGAGGTGCGCGACGAGAGCGGACGCAACGGCCTGCGCGTCGTTATCGAGCTGAAGAAGGACGCGGATGCCCAGGGCATTCTGGCGTATTTGCTCAAGAAAACCGACCTGCAGGTTGCCTACAACTTCAACATGGTGGCGATCGTCAACAAGACACCGAAGCAGCTCGGGCTCAAGGAAATGCTAACGGCGTACATCGACCACCAGAAGGAAGTGGTGACGTACCGGACGCGATTCGAGCTCGAGAAGGCGGAGGACCGTGCGCACGTACTGGAAGGGCTCGTCAAGGCGCTGAACCTGCTGGATGAGATCATCGCGACGATCAAAGCGTCGAAGAACCGCCAGGATGCGCAGAACAACCTGGTTGCGAAGTTCGCGTTCAGCGAGCGTCAAGCCGACGCGATTCTCACGCTGCAGCTGTACCGATTGACGAACCTGGAGATTACCTCGCTCGAGAAAGAGCTGAAGGACATCCAGAAAAAAATCGCGTACTTGAAGTCGATTCTCGAAAGCGAGAAAAAGCTGATCGGCGTCATCAAGGACGAGCTTACCGAAATCAGGAACAAATACGGTATCGACCGCCGCTCCGAAATTCGCGGCGAGGTGGAAGAGCTGAAGGTGAACCTGGAAGTGATGGTGACGTCGGAGGACGTGCTGGTCACGCTGAGCCGCGACGGGTACATCAAGCGGACAAGCATGCTGTCATTTACACGCTCCGGCGGCGAGCTGAACGGCTCGGGCGTGAAGGAAGGAGATTCCGTTCGCCACGTGCTTGAGGTCAACACGATTCAGAATCTGCTGCTGTTCACGCGCAAGGGACAATATTTCCTGCTGCCTGTCCATCAGATACCGGAATTCAAATGGAAGGATACCGGAACGGCGCTCGTCAACGTCGTGCCGATCCCGAAGGACGACGGTGTTGTCAGCATTGTTCCGGTGAAGGATTTTGAAACGCAGAACACGTCGCTTGTGTTTGTCACCAAGCGCGGTCAGGTGAAACGGACGGAACTGAAGGAGTATTATACGACCCGTTCAAGCGCGATCGCCGCGTGCAAGGTGGCGGACGGTGACGAGGTTGTCCGGGTCGCGCTGAGCGACGGCTCGAACGATATGCTGCTCGTCAGCGCCCAAGGCATGTGCATCCGCTTTGCGGAGAGCGAAGTGAACTCGATGGGACGCGTGGCGGCCGGCGTTCGCGGCATGCAGCTCAAGGAAGGCGACGAGATCGCCGCCGCCGAATGGGTAACCGGCGGTGAAGGAGAAGTGCTGGTCGTCACCGATCTCGGTTATGCGAAACGTACGCTGCTGTTCGAATATCCCGTTCAGGGACGGGGCGGCAAAGGCGTCATCACCTTCGAGTTCAAGGAAGGGAAACGCGTGAAGCCGAACGGCGACCGGCTGATCGGTGCGTTCCACTGCAAGGAAGAACGGCTTTATAGGCTGCTCACCGAATCGGGAACGATGCATGAATTCAGCTCCGAGCGCACCGCAATCGACGACCGAAAAGCGGTGGGCCGGGCGGTTGCCCCGCTGGACAAGAAAGACCCGGCAGTGGCGGTTTTCCCGAAATTCGGTCAGTGATTGCGATGCCTGCCGGCGTTCAAGCGCTTGCGGTGCCGGATTAATCATAAGGGCGGTGCGGCGGCTCCAGCTTCTCCAGCAGCTTCAGCATCGTCTCCAGAACGACCCCCAGCGAGGCCGGCTCATCGAGCCGGTCCTGCCATGCGGGGTCTATTTGCATGCCGAAAGCGCTCAGCTTGCGGAGCAGCTCCTTGTTGTCTTGCGTCATGGTTTCCGCCTCCTTGCCTGTCCTTTTTCGACAAGTGCCTAGATTATAGCGTATGTCGGGACATGTCGTAATGTTCATAAACCGATCGATTTATAACGGTAATTATTAATCCCGTTAACCTTTAATTCGACATTGGGGGATGATATAATGGACATAAGGAAACAAATGTGATCGGATGCTGACGCAGAAGGGAGGATGAACGATGCATTCCTTGGAATTTGCCCGTTTATGGATGAAAATCACGAAGGAGTGGAAGCTCCACCTGGAGGAGGAGCTCGCGCCGAATTTGACGGAAGGCCAGCTTTATGTGCTCGAGCTGCTGTTGGCGCATCAGCCGATGAAGCCATCCGACCTTCTGCAATATTTATCGACGACGCCTGCCGCCATTACAACGCTGCTCGATCGGATGGAGCGGGGCGGCTTGATCGCGCGTGCCCGCGACGACGCCGACCGCCGGATCGTCTGGGTGACGGTGACGGAGAAAGGCGAGCAGGAAGCCAAGCGCGGCATGGAGCTGCGCGACGCTTACATCCAGCAGGCGCTTAGCCGGATCTCGTCGCACAATCAACAGCTGCTCGTCTATTTGCTCGGCAAAGTGGCGAATTCGTGACCGGTCGACAAAGCTGGAACTGCAACTGAGCAAAAAGAGCCCGTCTAGGCGCAAACCATGCCTTGACGGGCTCTTTTTTTCAGGAACGGCACAAACCGGGTTTGACCGGGAGCGCGCATATGTAGCTTCAGTAAAGGGAATTCATCCGGTTAACTCAAGCAGCTCCGGCGTCCCCGCCCGCCGGACGAAAATCAGTTCCATAGGGAACTACGCATCAGATGTCATGATGGAACTGGACATCAGACGTCGTGCCTTTCGCCTGTGAACACGCCGCCGGCCAAGGCCAACTGCTCCGGCGACCATAGCTTCCAGAAGCCTTGCCGGTCCGGCAAGGCCCGCAGCGACAGCCACTCCTTCGTCACGGGATGCCGGGCGCCGACGTAGGCTGACCAAAGGGCGATGTCGGCGCCCGCTTTGCCGGCTTCCCGCCGTTCGCCGTATTTGCGGTCGCCGGCGAGCGGACAGCCGATCGCCGCCAATTGAACGCGAATCTGGTGCGGCCGTCCGGTATGAAGCCGTACCGCGACGAGCGCCCGCCCGCCGGAGGCGGCCGCCGTTCTGTAATCCAGCAGCGCTTCTTTCGCATCTGGCGCCGGCTCCGCGAAGGCGGTCACCGTGTTTGTTCTGGCATCCTTGCGCAAGTAATGCCGCAAGGAGCCGGCCTGCGCCCGGGGAACGCCGTCGGTTACGGCGAGATAGCTTTTGGCGAATGAGCGGGAGCGGACCGATTCGGACAGCCTTGACGCCGCTTTCGACGTTTTGGCCAGCAGCATGACGCCGCCGACCGGACGGTCCAGCCGATGGACGAGCCCGAGAAACACGTTGCCGGGCTTGGCATATCGCACCTTCAGGTCCGCCTTGACCAATGTCAGCACATCCGGATCGCCGGTTTCGTCCTCCTGGGACGGGATGCCCGACGGCTTCACGATCGCGATTACATGATTGTCCTCGTACAGGACAGGTATCCGGAACGATCCGGACGGCTGCGGAGCCATGCTACTCCGCCTCCCAGCGGCCCAGAATGCCGCACGGCAGATTCAGGCCCGACCGGCTGATCGGCAGCCCGATCTCGCCGCAGCTGATCCTGCCGCCGTGCTTGCGCCCGATCGTCATTTGCAGCAGGTTGTGCAGCACGGAAGGGGACAATCCGGTCGTGTAGGAATTGACCAGCACGAACAGCGGATTGGGGGACAGGATCGAGGTGCAGAAGTCGAGGAACGGGAAAAGGTTCGCCTCCAGCTTCCACATCTCGCCGTTCGGCCCGCGTCCGTAAGAAGGCGGGTCCATGATGATCGCGTCGTACTGCTTGCCGCGGCGCTGTTCGCGCTGCACGAATTTGAATACGTCATCGGTTATGTAGCGGATCGGCTTGTCGGACAGCCCCGACAGTCCTGCGTTCTCCTTGGCCCATTGCACCATGCCTTTGGCGGCGTCCACATGGCACACCTCGGCGCCCGCCGCCGCGGCCGCGACCGTGGCGCCGCCCGTATAGGCGAACAGGTTCAGCACATTGACCGGCCGGCCCGCGGAACGGATTTTGTCCATCATCCAGCTCCAGTTGACCGCCTGCTCCGGAAACAGGCCGGTATGCTTGAAATTCGTGGGGCGAATGAGAAATTTCAGCTTGCCGTATCGAATCGTCCAGGAGTCGGGCAGCTGCTCCCGATACTCCCACTGGCCGCCGCCGGAAGAACTGCGGTGATAATGGGCGTGCGCATGTTTCCACTCATTCGTTTCTTTCGCAAGCGGCCATATAATTTGCGGGTCCGGTCTGCGCAGCGTGACGCTGCCCCAGCGCTCGAGCTTCTCCCCGCCGCCGGTGTCGAGCAGCTCGTAATCGTTCCATTGGTCAGCGATGTACATGCGTAAGTCCTTCCTTGGGGTTGAATTTGTAGCCGATGCCGCGAACCGTATGGATGTAGCTCGGATGGGCGGGATCGGGCTCGATTTTTTTGCGGAGATTGCTGATGTGGACCATCAGCGTGCGGGTGTCCCCGACGCTGTCGGCGCCCCAGACGACCTGATACAGATCGTCCAGACGGAACGCCTTGTTCGGGTTGCGCGCAAGATAGGCGAGCAGATCGAACTCCTTGACGGACAGCGCAGCCGGCCTGCCGTTGCACACGACCGTGCGCGCGCCGAGGTCGATCGCGAGCCCGTCGAACGACAGCAGCGTCTGCGCTTCGGCCTGCCGGTCGGTGCGGAGCGTCCGGCGCCGAAGCTGCGCCTGCACCCGGGCGACCAGCTGCCTGGGGCTGAACGGCTTGGTCATATAATCGTCGCCGCCGACGTCCAATCCGTGTATAATGTCGTTATCGTCGTCTTTGCAGCTGACGAACAGGATCGGAACGTCGGACGTCTCGCGGATTTGCCTGCAAACTTCAAGCCCGTCCGGCTGCTTGAGCTGAATGTCGAGGACGATCAGGTCGGGACGCAGCTGCCGGGCCATCCGGACGGCATCGGTTCCGTTGTCGGCAATATGGACGTCGTACCCTTCGCGGGCCAGATACAAGCCGATCAATTCGGTGATGTCCGGCTCGTCATCGACGACGAGTATGGATATCGCTTCCATTCATACTCCTCCTTGGCTTATCTAACCTATTATATCGAATGGGGCTCTGGGGAAGCAACGATCTCAAGGAGGCGTTCATTTTTGCCGCGGATGCTTGCAATCGCCATGGTGGTGTTGCTTATATTGTCCGGAACGGCGGGCTGCGTAAGCGCGGACGAAGCCGAACGGAGGACGGCGGAGGACGGGGTGCTCGACCTTCGGCAGTGGCGGTTCGACCGAGACTTACTTGCGCCGCTCGGCGGCGAATGGACGTTTTATCCGAATAAGCTTCTGACGCCGTCGTCTCCGGATCGGGAGACCGGCGGGATTCCCGTGCAGGTTCCGAACTCGTGGAACAATTATCCGGCGGAGCTCGGCTACGCGAACGGCATCGGATACGGCACCTACCGGCTGACGGTGCTGCTCGACGAAGGCGAGACGACGATGTCGGTGCGCGTTCCGAACCTGTATACCTCCTACAAGCTTTGGATCAACGGCAAGCCTGCCGCCGCCAGAGGCACCGTATCGGCCAACTCGGATGAGGCCGATCCCTCGCAGTCGCCGCAAATTGCCACTTTTCAAAGTGACGGCGGACGCGCCGAGCTGCTGCTGCAGGTGTCGAACTATCATCACCGCCGCGGGGGCGTCTGGGCCGAGCTGGAGCTGGGCCGAACAACGGACGTTGTCGAACGGCAGACCAGACTGACGGCGCAAACGATGGTGCTGTTCGGCGCCCTGACCGTCGTCGGCTTGTACCATATCGCGCTGTTCGTGCTGCGCAGGGAGGAGACGTTCACGCTCCATTTCGGATTGCTTTGCCTGTTCGTCGGCATTCGAACGATCGTGACGGGCGAGATGCTGCTGCTGCGGTGGATGCCGGGCATTCCTTGGGAGGCCGGTCTCAAAATCGATTATTTGTCCCTGACGCTCAGCGCGTTGGCAGGCTATTTATATGTATTCGAGCTGTTTCCGAAGGATGCGTCCAACCGGGTGCGCTATGCGGTCGGGATCGCGGCGGCCGTCATGTGCGCCTATGTGCTTTTGTTTCCTGCTTATCAATATACGCAGCTGCTCGGTTTTTTTCAGCTGTTCATCGCTGCGGTAAGCCTGTACGCGGTATACGTGCTGATCGTTGCCAGGCTGAGGCGCCGGGAGGGCGCGAGTATCGTCCTGATGGGCATTTTCGTGTTCGTGGCGACGATTCTGAACGACATGGTCTACTATAACGAATGGTACCGGACGACCGAGCTTGTGCCGATCGGCCTGTTCTTTTTCATCCTGATGCAGGCGGTCATTCTCTCCACCCGGTTCTCCGGCGCGCTGAGGAAGGTGGAGACGGTATCGGAGGCGCTGAGGGAGCTGAACGCGCATCTCGAGGACCGCATAGAGGAGCGGACGGTGGCCTTGCGCAGGTCGAAAGAGAAGCTGGAGGCGTCGAACCGCGAACTTGAGAAAATGGAGCGTTCGCGGCGGCAGCTGCTCACGAACATTTCCCACGATTTGCGGACGCCGATGACGCTGGTGCAGGGATACCTGGAGGCGATGCAGGACGGCGTCGTCAAGGGCGAGGCGCAGCAGGCCAAATACGTGCGCATGATGCTGGGCAAAATCGACGGGCTGAACCGGCTGATCGCCGAGCTGTTCGAGCTGTCGAAGCTGGAATCGGGGCAGGTCCGGCTGGAGCTGCGCGAGACGGTCGTCGCAGATTGGGCGGAATCGCTCCGCGAATATTTCGGATTGGATGTCGAGAGCCGCGGCATGGCGCTCAGCGTTTCGGCGGCGGAGGAGGAATCCGGCCTCCCGTGCGGTGAGTGCGCCAGGGTGCGGATCGACGAGGCCAGAATGAACCAGGCCTTGGCGAATCTGGTATACAATGCGATCAAGCATATGCAGCCCGGCGGAGAGCTGCGGCTTCGGTTCAGGCATGACCGGGCGGCGCATAAGCTGCTGCTTGAGGTCAGCGACACCGGTTCGGGGATAGAGGCGGAGGATATGCCGTTTATTTTCGACCGTTTCTATAAAAAGGACAAATCCCGCAATTCCGCCGGAGGCGGCAGCGGCATCGGCCTGGCGATCGTGAAGGAGATTATCGAGCTGCACGGCGGGACGATCGAAGCGGAAAGCCGGCCCGGCGAAGGCGCGACATTCCGGATCGCGTTGCCTGCCAGCTTAATCGAAGCTCGATGAGGAGGTTGAGTACAATGGTTGTAACCAAGGCGCACAGACAGTCAAACGGCCAAATCGGCCTGTGGCTCGGCTTTATGGTGTCGATTATTTTATTCGCGGGCGTATGGCTGCTCGTCGCGGATCATGGCCCGGACGACGTGCCGGCTATCGACGCGGAACTGGCGGATGCGGCCGCCAAGAGCGTGAGCGACGGCGCAACCGCCGTCTGGAAGGGCGTTGCCGGCTTCGGCGGAGCCGCAGCCATCGTCGGTTTGACACTGGCGTTAACGGTTGTGGCCGCATGGTTTGCCGGGTGGAGAACGTCGCTGTGGCTGCCGGCGGCGGTAGGCGCGGCTTATGTCATCAACACGCTGTTGAAAAATGCGATCTCCAGACCCAGACCGGATGCGGCTTGGGGCATCGAGGCGGACGGCTTCGGTTTCCCGAGCGCGAACGCGACGCTGGCCGTGACGCTCTACATCCTGTTTGCCGTAATGGCCGCCCGCTCGCAGCGGCTTCACCCCGCGTTGAAGCTTGTCATTGCCGCAGCCGCCGTCTTGGCGTCCGCGGCAACCAGCTGGAGCCGGCTGTACTTCGGCGTGCATTATGCAACCGATATTGCGGCGGGCATCGCCGTCGGCGCCGCGGTGGCATTCGCCGCAGCCGCCTTTTCGAGGAAACGTACATAAAATAAATCGGCGAAATGTTTTACGCAGCCGGAGCTCCTTCAGGCGATCTCCATCGTCATGCAAATAACTCCTTATGTTAAGCAATGGCCGACAGCGGGCAGATTCCATTTTTTTCCGGATGCCGCAAACGAAATGTTTGGCAATTTTTTCGGGTATCCTAGCGTCTGATACAAGCCGATCATTCACGGGTATGTAATAACGATATGCCTTTCGGGGAGAGAACAAGCTAGCGGAGGTGCGCCCTATGCGTAATGACAGGCGCCAAGCCGATGCTTGGCGAAGCTATGCGGGCCCCAATCTGGGCTACATATGGGAAAAATTTGAGCAATACGAGCAGGATCCCGCGATGGTTGAACCGGAATACCGGGAGATGTTCGAGCAATACGGACCGCCGCCGGCAGAGGCGGACGCGTGGCCCAGCCAGGGCGAAGCTCGGCGGAAGGATGCGGCACAGCCGAAGGATGCGGCCGTGCCCGATGCCGCGATCAAGCGTGCCATTGCGGCCGGCAAGTTTGTCTTGCAAATACGCACCCACGGCCATTTGGGGGCGAATCTCGATCCGCTCGGCCTGGAGACGGCCGGCGATAGCCGGTTATTTGAACCGGAAACGTACGGTTTGACGCAAGAGGATCTGGCCGCCATGCCGGCCGCGTCGGTCTGGGAGGAAGCGCCGCCCGATATCCGCAACGGCGCCGAGGCGGTCGCACGTCTGAAGGAAGCCTACACGCAGTGCATCGCCTACGAGTTTGCCCAGGTGCATGACCGCCTGGAGCGCGGTTGGCTGATCCGGCGGGCGGAGATCGAAGGATGTCCGCCGAAGCTGGAGGAAAGCGAGCGAAAGGCGCTGCTGGCCAGACTGATCGAGGTGGAGGAATTCGAGCGGTTTCTGCACCGGACATTTGCCGGACAGAAACGTTTTTCGATCGAAGGGCTCGATATGCTGGTGCCGATGCTGGACGATATCGTCCGGGGCGCCGCGGAGGCGGGCACCGGACATGTGATGATGGGCATGGCCCACCGCGGGCGGCTTAACGTGCTGGCGCATGTGCTCGGCAAGCCTTACGGCGCGATATTCTCCGAATTCCACCATTCTCCCAACAAGGACCTCGTCCCGTCGGAAGGCTCGATGGGCATCAATGTGGGCTGGACGGGAGACGTCAAATACCATCTTGGCCGGCGCTACGACCTTCCCGGTTCGGACTCGAGGAAGGTACGGATCATGCTGGCCGACAATCCAAGCCATTTGGAGTTTGTGAATCCGCTCGTGGAAGGGTTTGCCCGGGCGGCTCAGGAGGAGCGGGACAAGGCGGGATTTCCGGAACGTGACACCGCGCGGGCGCTGCCTGTGCTGATTCACGGCGACGCGGCTTTCGCGGGCGAGGGCATCGTTGCGGAGACGCTGAATTTGGGCAGCCTGCGGGGCTACAGCAGCGGCGGAACGATTCATATTATCGCCAACAACCGGGTCGGCTTCACGACGGACACGAAGGACGCGCGTTCGACCCGGTATGCGAGCGATTTGGCGAAAGGCTACGAAATTCCGGTCGTGCATGTGAACGCCGACAATCCGGAAGCGTGCATGGCGGCGGTGCGGATGGCGTTGGATTATCGGATGAGGTTCCGGAAAGATTTTCTGATCGATCTGGTCGGCTACAGGCGGTTCGGCCATAACGAGATGGACGATCCGGACGCGACGCAGCCTTTGATGTACCGCAAGGTGAAGGAGCATCCGACGGCCGCCGCTTTATATGGAGAAGCTTTAATGGGTCAAGGGCTCGTCGATCGGGCGGAGGTCGACCGGCTGCGCGATGAAACCCGCCGAAAGCTGCAGCAGGCTTATGAGACCGTCAAGCAGCATGGAACGCTCGATCCGGCGCAGACAGCCGCGGAGCAGGCGGGCGCCGAGGGCGTAAACGGCGGCATTCGGACCGCCGTTTCTTTGGAGCGACTGAAGCGATTGACGTCCAAGATGCTCGAATGGCCCGAACGATTTACCGTTTATCCGAAGCTGCGGCGGATATTGGAGAGAAGGGCCGAAGCCTGGGAGGCAGGCGGCGCCGCCGACTGGTCCCTAGCGGAGACGATGGCGTTCGCCACGATGCTGGAGGACGGCGTGCCGATCCGGCTCAGCGGCCAGGATGCGGAGCGGGGCACGTTCGCCCACCGGCATCTGGTCCTCCACGACCCGGAGTCCGGAGAGACGTATTGTCCGCTGCACCGGATATCCGGCGCGAAAGCGTCCTTCGCGGTCTACAACAGTCCTTTGTCCGAAGCGGGCGTGCTCGGCTTCGATTACGGCTACAGCGTGCTTGCCCCTGAGACGCTCGTCATTTGGGAGGCGCAGTACGGCGATTTCGCCAATGCCGCGCAGGTTATTTTCGACCAGTTCATCGCGGCGGGAAGGGCCAAATGGTCGCAGCGCTCCGGATTGGTGATCCTGCTGCCGCACGGCTATGAAGGCCAGGGACCCGAGCATTCGAGCGCGAGGCTCGAGCGGTTTCTGCAGCTCGTCGCGGACCGGAACTGGACGGTCGCCAATCTGACGCGCTCGTCGCAATATTTTCATCTGCTGCGCAGGCAGGCGGCCACGGCGAATACGAACGCCATGAGGCCTTTGGTGCTGATGGCGCCGAAAAGCCTGATCCGCCATCCGCGTGTCGCCTCGCCTGCCGAGGAATTCACGGACGGCGAGTTCCGCCCGGTCCTGGAACAGCCGGGAACCGGAGAGCAGCCCGAGCGCGTCGCACGCTTGATTCTATGCTCCGGAAAAATCGCGGTCGATTTGGAGGAAGCGCTGCCCGAAGGAGAAGCGAACGAAGCGCTTCATATTGTACGGGTGGAACGACTTTATCCGTTTCCGGAACAGGAGCTGCAGGAAATCGCGGCGCGCTATCCGAAGCTGGAGGAGCTGGCGTGGGTGCAGGAGGAGCCGCGCAATATGGGCGCCTGGTTTTATGCGGAGCCTTACTTGCGCGCTTTGGCGCCGCAGGGCGCGGCGGTGCGCTATATCGGCAGGCCGGAGCGTTCCAGCCCGGCAAGCGGCTACCAGCACGTGCACGGCTACGAGCAGCATTTTATCGTACGCGAGGCGCTCAACCCGACGCAGGCGCGGACGGAGTAACGAATGTGAAAAGGGGGTTACGGCCATGGCGGACATCACCATTCCCGAGCTCGGGGAATCGATAACGGAAGGCACGATTGCCAAATGGTTGAAACGGGAGGGGGATCCGGTACGGGCGGGCGACCTGCTGCTGGAGCTGGAGACGGACAAAGTGAATCTTGAAATCAGCGCGGAAACGGATGGAGTGCTCGCTTCCGTGCTTAAGCGCGAAGGGGATACGGTGGCCGTCGGCGAGACCGTGGCGGTTATCCGCGAAGTCGGAGCGCAGTCCGGGCATGAGTCTGCGGCGGCGCCCGCCGTGCAGTCCGCGCCGGCCGCTTCCGCGGCGCCGTCGGCGGGAGAAGTGGCGGCGCACGCAGGGGAAGCCGTCCCGGTCGCGGGAGCGGATCCCGAGAGGGACTCAAGGCGGCAGGACGTCATGCCGCGCATCGAAACGCATCCGCATTCCGGACGGCAAGCGGCAAACAGCGCGCCCGCGGCTTCGCCGGCGGCCAGAAGGCTGGCGCGGGAGCAGAGCATCGACCTGGAGCGGGTCAAAGTCCGCGATCCGTTCGGACGGGTTTATTCCGACGACGTCCGTTCCTACCGCGACACGCCGCCCGACAGGAAATCGGCAGCCGGAGCGGGCTCGGCGGCCGAATCCCGATCCGAAGGAACCACCGCCGCCGAATACGGCCAGCCGGTCGAACGCCGGCGGATGTCCCGCCGTCGGCTGACGATCGCGAAGCGGCTTCTGCAGGCGCAGCAGACGGCCGCCATGCTGACCACCTTCAACGAGGTGGACATGTCGGCGATTCTTGAGCTTCGCAAGCGCAGAAAAGAGTCGTTCAAGGAAAAGCATGACGTCAGTCTGGGCTTCATGTCCTTTTTCACAAAGGCCGTCGTCGGCGCGCTCAAAGCTTATCCGCTGCTGAACGCCGAAATCGACGGCGAGGATGTCATTATCAAGAAGTTTTTCGATATCGGGATCGCCGTAGCCGCCAAGGAAGGATTGGTCGTGCCCGTCGTTCGCGGAGCCGACAGGCTGAGCTTCGCGAAAATCGAACGGCGGATCGGAGAGCTTGCGGCCAAAGCCCGCTCGAACTCGCTGTCGCTTGACGATCTGCAGGGCGGCTCGTTCACGATCACGAACGGAGGCGTGTTCGGCTCGCTGCTCTCGACGCCGATTCTGAATACGCCGCAGGTCGGCATACTCGGCATGCATAAAATCCAGCTGCGCCCGGTTGCGATCGACGAAGAGCGAATGGAAAACCGGCCGATGATGTACATCGCCCTTTCCTACGATCACCGCATCGTGGACGGCAGCGAAGCTGTCCGGTTCCTCGTCACGGTCAAGGAGCTGCTGGAGGATCCGGAAACGTTGCTTTTGGAAGGATGAAGAATAGAGTGAGCCGGTCGTGTGCGCTAACTTTGATAGGACCGAGGGCGCGCACAGGGGGAGCGGGCGGATTTGCTTTTGGCCGCGTTAACTGTTATAGTTAATACGCTTGAATAATTGCTTTGCATGTCCAAATTCGCACTGGCGCGGTCATCGGAGCCGCAAGGATGGAAGAGAGGCAGGGCTTTCGTTGTATTTGTTCGCAAAGGACGGAGCCTTTTAAGAATACCTGACGAAGAATGTATGGAAACGGAAACGGATGTTTTTTCTGCACGGTAAGCTTACAGCATATGCAGGAGGTAAGAAAGCATGCAAACGGAAGGTACGGTTAAGTGGTTTAACGCGGAGAAAGGTTACGGCTTTATTCAAGTGGACGACGGCGACGACGTATTCGTGCATTTCAGCGCCATTCAAGGCGAAGGCTTTAAGACGCTGGATGAGGGCCAACGCGTGCAATTCACGATTGCGCAAGGCAACCGCGGCCCGCAAGCCGAGAATGTAGTCAAACTGTAAGTCGCCAGAACAAACCGCCCGTGAGTCATGGTTCATGACTCGTCGGGCGGTTTTTGCGTTTTTGTTTTTAACCGATCATATCACATGATGGCTAGGTATTAACGAAGAGGTTAAAATAACGCCGAGGAGGGTAATATTATCTCTATCGGCAGCTTACGACGGTTGTGTCATCTACGGATAAGAGGTGAATGTCATGATCAAAGATTACCGCAAAGGCGACGACCATCATGCTTTGAATCATTCGGCAAAGGCTGCGCACGATCATTCCGAACATGTACATCACAACCATGGCAATTCTCATTCCATGGCAGCCGACCGCCCACACGGCGGGGACAAGCATGCCGGCCACCACGTCGATGATTTTAAAAAACGGTTTTATATTTCATTGGCCGTTACGGTACCGATTTTGATCCTGTCGCCGATGATCCAAATGTTTCTCGGTGTGGATTGGCGGTTCTCCTATGACACGGTGCTGCTCTTTCTCCTCTCTTCGTTTGTTTTCTTTTATGGCGGTACCCCATTCTTGATTGGCGCCTATCGTGAATTAACGGGAAAAGCGCCCGGCATGATGACGTTGATCGCGCTGGCTATCGTCGTCGCGTACGGTTACAGCTCGTTCATTCTCTTTGGCGTGACGACTGTCGATTTTTTCTGGGAATTGGCTACCCTGATCGACATCATGCTTTTGGGTCATTGGCTGGAGATGAAGTCCATTTTGGGGGCGTCCGACGCGCTTGAAAAGCTGGTGCAGTTAATTCCGTCGGAAGCGCATCTCATTACAGCAAGCGGAATGACGAAGGAAGTCGCCGTCTCAGAGCTGAAGCCGCAGCAAACCATTTTAATTAAACCCGGTGAACGCATTCCCGTCGATGGAATCATTGTGAACGGTCAATCCTCTCTGGATGAATCGATGCTTACGGGCGAATCCGTTCCGGTCGTCAAGAATCCGGGCGACCGTGTGATCGGAGGCGCCGTCAACGGTGAAGGCGCTTTAACTGTCACAGTGCAGAATGCCGGGGAGGAAGGATATTTGTCTCAGGTCATTGCCTTGGTCAGAGAAGCCCAAGAATCCAAATCCAAAACACAGAATTTATCGGACCGTGCTGCGAGATGGTTATTTTACATAGCGCTGGGTGCCGGTTTGCTCACTCTCCTCACGTGGTTATCCATGGGTTACAGTTTTGATTTCGCCATGCAGCGGATGGTCACCGTCATGATTATCGCTTGTCCGCATGCACTGGGCCTGGCCGTTCCTCTTGTCGTATCCACATCCACATCAATAGCGGCCCAAAAAGGGCTGTTGATTCGCAACCGCACCGCATTTGAGGAAGCTCGAAAGTTGAACGCGGTCGTGTTCGATAAAACCGGTACTTTGACACAAGGGAAATTCGGGATTACCGACATTGTTCCGTCTGCCGGCTTCGAGGAAACGGAGATCCTCTCCCTTGTCGGTTCGCTGGAAGCCCAATCCGAGCATCCGATTTCCAAAGGTGTGGTAGAGGAAGTGAAGAAGCGCGACATTACGCTGTCCCGGCCGGAATCGTTCGAAGCGATGACGGGCAAAGGCCTTAAAGGCATAGTCAATGGCAAGGACGTTAAAGTCGTGAGTCCCGGTTATATGGAGCAGGAGAACATTCCCTATCGGATTGAAGACTACAGCAGGCTTTCTTCACAAGGAAAAACCGTTGTTTTCGCAATAATCGACGGTCGATTTGCCGGAATGATCGCTTTGGCGGACCAAGTCAGGGAAAGTGCCAAAAACGCAGTGGACAAATTGAAAACCCTGGGCATCCACTCCATGATGCTGACCGGCGACAACAAGCAGGTAGCGGAATGGGTTGGGGGCAAGCTCAATCTGGATGAGATCTATGCCGAAGTCCTCCCTCATGAAAAAGCGAACAAAATTGCTGAAATCCAAGGCGGCGGCTATCGCGTGGCCATGACCGGAGACGGGGTAAACGACGCTCCGGCGTTGGCTAAAGCCGACCTGGGGATTGCAGTGGGAGCCGGAACGGATGTGGCCATTGAGACGGCGGATGTGATCCTGGTGCGAAGCGATCCGGAGGACGTGGCTTCCATTCTGGAATTGTCCAAGAAAACATACAGCAAAATGATTCAAAACTTATGGTGGGCAACCGGGTATAATATCGTTGCCATCCCATTGGCAGCCGGCGTATTTTATGGCGCGGGCATTCTTTTAAACCCCGCTTTGGGAGCTGTTCTGATGTCGCTCAGCACGATTGTCGTCGCGATTAATGCCAAGCTGTTGAAAGCATGAAGATTTGCCGCCCCGCCGGTGAGGCGAAGGAACTGCAAGAATAAGGTTGTAAAATTGGCAAACAGCAAAGCGGGTTCTTTCCATCGGTTTTCATGCTGGAGAGAACCCGGTTATCCATCAGGTTGTTATGTTTTGATAGGGAGGCTGCCGATGGCCTCCTCTTTCAGACGTTTTCTCGTGTTCCAGTCGAAACGCCGCGCGTTGCTCCAAAAATTGAAATCCCCTGTGTAATACCCTTCATTGTCCACTTGCAATCTTTTTCGGGCGATCATCTTGACGTAGCCGATCACCCGGCTGAAAGTAGCGATGTCATCACTGCCGCAGACGGGGCAAGCGGAAATGTTTTTCCCATCTTCCGCGACGATTTGTGAGCTGCAGTCCAGACAACTCGTGAGCGTTGGCGTCAAAGTGATGTATTGGATCGGTTTATCGAATATTTTCTTTAAATAATCGGCCAATCGTTTTGGCTGAAGCCTGCTTTCAAGGAAATGGTGCAAAATGCTTCCGGACGTCGCGTAAGCTTGAAATTCGGCGCTGTTTTCGATTTGCCGCAAAAAGTCGTCTTCACTGAACGGAAGCATGCAGCCCGATGTCAAATACACATTTTCCCCCGTTCCCTGGACGAAGATGTCCCGATTGTTGCGTTGTGCCCATTTCACATCGTGGCGCGCCAATTTGATAGCCGCATTTTCTCCGGGCGCATACTCGATTCCGCAGGCTACTTTGTCTCTCACGATAAATTCGTTGATTTTTTCCGTCATAAATTGCATGATCCGGTGCGCCAGCTGTTTCCCTTCCTTGTTGTTCATTCCATCGGGGTAACCGATATTGACCAGCCCTTCATGCATGCCGGAAACTGCAAATACGTTGAAATAGTTGGACAAGTCGCGGTTCAATGCGAAAAAAGTCGGATACAGCTGCCGGTTTCGCTCGATCCATCTCCGTTTGGCCATATGCCCTTCCTGCATGACGTTCAGAAACTCTTCGATTTTCGTGAAAAGCAGCGTTTCATCGTGACCGTATTCCAACAGCCCCCGATTCAGGTTCAAGTTCAGCACTTGCACAGCGCCCGTCGATCCGGTCGAACTGCCGAAAATGCCGCTGCCGAGTCTCGACAGTACGGTTAAATCGATTTGCAGCCTGCAGCACAAGCTGCGGCTTACTTCCGGATCACGTGGTTTGATGTACGGATTGAGACGGCGATAGCGTTCATTCTTGAACGGCTCGGTTCGGAAATTCTCGAAATATACTCCGCCCCAGCGGTACATGCCGTCCAGCATTTCGAGGAACAGCCGGTTTTCATAATCGAATGCGTCATCAATCGGTACGGTTAACAGCGGAAAAGTGAACGGGATGCCGGTACCGGTTCCCTGCTTCATGACTTCGATTACGGCCTGGTTGATCCGATCGAAGTATTCGGATGGAATGTCGCGGTAACGAATGTCGAGAGGCGTACCGCCGATCACGACGAAATCGTCCTTGATTTCGTCGGAAGGCTTGCCGAACTCCAGCGTAATGTTGGTGAATGCCGATTGGGATCCGCCGCGCAATGGCATATTCATTTCCCAGATCAGGCTTTGGAACAGCTGCTTCAGTTCGTCCTCCGTGAAGCGGCGTCCTTTGACCGTTTCCTCGTAATACAGGTAGGAAGCGGAAATCGTCGTCATTTGCGACAACATGACGGCACCGGATACTTGCTGGGACATCAGCACGACGATGTTGCTGAAATGCCGGAGCAGCGTTTCAAGCTTTCGAGTCGGTTTCGAGGACATCATATTTTTGGCCAGCGTGGGGATTCCGGCAGCAGCGATGTCTTTGCAAGCGACGCTCAAGCAATATGGGCTTAATTGTTTATCATGAATATAGATTACGCCGTCCCGATACAATTCGGTCAGTTTGGCCGGTAAAATGTGCTGCAGCAAATATTCTTCTTCCGCAAAGTTGGTCAGGTTATGCCGCAACAACGGCAATGAATAAACGAAATTGCTGTTTTCCCTTTTCAAATAATCGGCCTGTTTGGTTTCCGACGGTGATGTAAACGTATCGATGATTTCCTTGGAATGACGAAACATGGTGTTTCCTCCGTTCGATGGTGAATGATTTTATCGGGTGACTTGCGGCGGGTGGAAGGGATTCAAGAAATAGGGCACAACACTGTCGTATTTGGTTTTTAATCCGTTCACATACTCTTGAATTCGTTCAAAGTATTCATCGCTGAGCAGCGGATATCGCACCGTTCTCACTTGGCTTAACCGGCTATTGTGCCGAATGACGGTTTCCACCGACTCAAGGATGTCCCGGCAACAACGTTTCGTAGGGACGGTTCCGATAATCGCTTCGAATAGCTCTCGGTCATCCTCGGGATCGAGACAGTGATACGGCAGCTTCATATCGATATGAACGCCGTCAACCAAATTGTCGGCAAGCATTCGCTGCAATTTACGCGGGAACGTGCCGTTGGTAAAAACAATGATTTTCCCTTTGAAGATCTTTCGCACCCGATTGAGAAAATGACTAATTTCCGAAGCCTCGTTCATCATGAATTCCCCGCCGCTGAATAACACGGCATCGAACATATCGTTGCATTCGCCCAAGCGCTCGATAACTTGTTCGGCGGTTAAATGGCCGTCCGGTTTTTTGGCTATCAATTCGTCATGATTATGACAACCGTAACAGCGCATGTTGCAGCCGTTCCAAGCGTGAATGAGCAGCGATACGTGACCGGGCAAATCATCGAACGTACGAATGAAACGGGGATAAAAAGCCAGCATCCGATTCTCCTTTCCGCGAAAAAAGGCATTTCCAACCACCATCCCCAAAATGAGGTCAGAAATGCCCGTATACATAGAACCAATCGGTTACATACACGAATAACACCTCCCTATCTTCCTTAGGTTAAGCAGTGTCGTCGTTTATGGCAGGTCTCCTGGCTTCGGGTCCATGCGAACGCCGCTTCCTTCCCGTTTCAAGGTGAAACAGTGGATTGCGTGCGGCGTCGCTCGCCGTAACAGTGGAGGGACCGCGTCGGATTTTCACCGAACTTCCCTTTTCAATCGGTCACTTGCATGAAAATGATCCGATACCATAAACCACTATATTTAGTTGTTGGAATGAATGCTAATACAATATATTGAAAAAGTAAAGTGATGGTTGTCATTCGATAATTTTTTATCCGGATTGTGATAAACATCATAAGGTTTATTCTTTGATCTGTGGTATGATTGCCGGGAAAAATCTTGAAAGAACAGTAAACTTGAGATGCACGAGCGGGAGCTGGAAGTTGATCCGGCTGAGAGGAAGGCTGCATTCGCCTTCGACCGCAGAACCTGGTCTGGGTAATGCCAGCGTAGGAATCATGATCTTCTGCCGATCGCAGGGCGCATAGATTCCTATGCGCTATTTTTGTTATTGGAGGAGAAAAGATGATGGGTGATGCTTTTAGTATTGGCGGCGCAACGCTGTCCAGCCGTTTGTTTGTGGGCACGGGCAAATTCGGGAACGATTCCGTGATTTCCGATGTAATCGGACGTTCCGGCGCGCAGGTTATTACGGTAGCGGTAAGGCGAATCGATTTCAATTCGTCCTTTGAAGATGGTTTGACGCACATACCGGACGGCATGAAACTGCTTCCCAATACATCCGGCGCCCGGAATGCGCAGGAAGCCGTACGAATCGCCCTTCTCTCGAGAGAGGGCGGGATGGGGAATTGGATCAAAATCGAGGTTATTCCCGATCAAACCTACCTGCTTCCGGACAATGAAGAAACGATTCAAGCGACATCGATATTGGCGAAGGAGGGGTTTGTCGTTTTTCCTTATATGAATCCGGATCTCATTGCCGCCAAACGGATGCGGGACGCCGGCGCCGCGGCGGTGATGCCTCTCGGAGCGCCGATCGGCTCGAACCGGGGACTGCAGACGAAAGAAATGATCCGCATCTTGATTGAAGAACTCGACGTGCCCGTCATTGTCGATGCGGGGATCGGCAAACCTTCCGAAGCGGCGGAAGCGATGGAAATGGGAGCGGCGGCGGTATTGATCAATACGGCGATCGCGACCTCGGGGGATCCCGCGTCCATGGCCGAGGCGTTCGCAAGCGCCGTTCATGCCGGACGGCTTGCTTATCGATCCGGTTTGGGACCGGTCAAGCAGACGGCGGAGGCTTCTTCCCCGTTAACGGGATTTTTGGGGGGAGAGGGGGAGGCGAATTGAGCTTTTATGAAATCTATTGCAAATCGAAAGAAATGGAATATTCTGAAGCTTTCCGGGAAGCTTCCGGGCAGGATGTGCTCCGCATTTTACGGAAAGACCGACTGAATGAACAGGATTTCCTGATGCTGCTGTCGCCCGCTGCCGGTTCGTGCCTGGAAGCGATGGCTCAAAAAGCGCACCGGCTGACGGTTCAACATTTCGGCCGTACGATTTTGCTGTTCGCTCCTTTATACGTGTCGGACTACTGCGTCAATTCCTGCGCATACTGCAGCTTCAGCGTCGAACATGTTTTTTCGAGAAAAAAACTCGCGATGCGTGAGGTTGAAAGAGAAGGCGCCGCGATCGCGGCTGCAGGAATCAAACATCTTTTGCTGTTGACGGGCGAATCCCCGCAGCAATCGAATCATGATTACTTGAAGGCCTGCATCCTTATCTTATCGAAGCATTTCGCTTCTGTTTCATTGGAAGTTCAACCGATGGACAAATCGCAGTACGCCGATCTTATCGACAATGGCGTGGACGGCCTGACTCTTTATCAGGAAACGTACAAAGAGGATACATATCGCGAGTTACACCGGAAGGGCCCGAAGCGAAATTACTTGTACCGGTTGGATGCGCCGGAAAGGGCCTGTCAAGCCGGAATGAGGACTGTGACGATCGGTCCTCTTCTCGGGCTGGAAGACTGGAGGAAGGAGGTATTTCTGGCGGGGCTGCACGCCCGTTATTTGCAAGCCAGGTATCCCGCAACGGAGATCGGTGTGTCGCTTCCCCGGATCCGCCCGCATTTGGGAGGGTGGAGCCCGGGATCAACCGTGAACGATAAAGAGTTGGTTCAGGCTATGCTGGCGATGCGATTGTTTTTGCCGCGGGCGGGAATTACTCTCTCGACCAGGGAAAGCAAGACATTTCGCAACCGGTTGCTCCGATTGGGCGTGACCAAAATGTCGGCCGGTTCATCCACCGCTGTCGGCGGTTATTCGGACGATAAAGCCGGCATCCCTCAATTTGAAACGTCCGACGAACGCAGTGTCAAAGAAATGCGGTTGTTTTTGCAAAGCCAAGGTTATCAACCGTTACTGGCGGATTGGCCGAAGTTCGGCGGACGTAATATGGCGGTTCATTCCTATAAGTCGTGATCGGAATGACTCACCGCTTTCACCCTCACAACAAGTGGTTTCATTTATGCAGTTTTCCTTTTCATGAATAAGGGTATATTTACTACGTTATGTAATTTTATAATAAGGAACGCTTAATTGCGGTAAAGCTTCCGAATAAGAACGATTCGATGGAGGAAATGATAAAAAAAGGAACACATTAAGGAAATTCGGTAGCGATGATGCAGAATCAAATTTCATAGTAAAGAGGTGAACGCAATGATCAAAGATTACCGTAATGAACACAACGATCATGCTTCGCATCAAGCGGCAACGGCTGTACACGATTGAAATCTACGCCGGAGTCCTTCCGCATGAAAAAGTGGACAAAATCGCGGAAATTCAACGCGCAGGGCATCGGGTGGCCATGACCGGAGACGGGGTGAACGACGCTCCGGCACTGGCGAAGGCCGACCTGGGAATCGCGGTGGGAGCCGGCACGGATGTAGCCATTGAAACGGCCGATGTAATCCTGGTGAGAAGCGATCCGAAGGACGTCGTTTCGATTCTTGAACTGTCCAAGAAAACATACAGCAAAATGGTGCAAAATCTATGGTGGGCGACCGGGTACAATATCGTGGCGATTCCGTTGGCAGCCGGCGTTCTGTACGGCGCCGGAATTCTGTTGACCCCCGCTGTGGGAGCTGTTCTTATGTCTCTCAGCACCATTGTCGTTGCCGTTAATGCCAAGCTGTTGAAGGCATAATGATCCGGCATATGTGTTCGACAAGCGAACGGAATGTGTTTAGGCAGATGAAGGAGATCATGTTCGCGCCGCAGTTGTCGAAGGAGATCATTTATGCTCGGTTTCCTTTTATGTCGTGCATTCCGGTATACGTTCCAATGCGATCGTGAACAGGATTCTGCTGCCTTTCGTCGTCCTGTTCGGATTTTTTGTAGCGGCTTCGAATTCCCCCCCACAAAGATTGCTCCCTGCTGTTCCCCCTTTTCGAGAATGGATTTGGATCTGTATGAGAAGGGAATCATCTTGGTGGAATTGACATCCCTCTGACGGGCGCGCTGGCGATATTCGGACCTTACGAACCGGATCGTTGCTTGCATTATTCGCTCTTAAGATTGCGGCATCTCAAATCCCGATCAGCGATCATATGTTCATGGCCATCCTGGCCAAAGCATACCTTCCCTTCTCGCTGCTCTTCGCTTTGATTTTATCCGTCCGGTTATGAAACCCCGGCAATCTCGATATGTTGAGCAGCGGGGTATGGGATTTATGCATAATCGTGCCTGCTGTAACAGACGCCTGATGCTTGCAACGCGTGCATTGATGCAGCTTACGGGTTTCCAGAAAGTAAAATACACTGTGCTCGCATTTGGGGCAGCAAAGCCGTTCGTCCAGCGGATCTGGAACAGATGCTCGCGGCATGGTTTGTTGAGCGAAAATTCCAGGAGAATGATATAATTAGGATTGAAAGAGCCGAAATCGCCACCGGAACAACTCGATGTTGAGGGGAAGTCGTCCCGCCATCGACCTGATGTTCTCGCTGGTGCTGGATGGAAGGCTCTATGTTAAGGGAAATGCCGGGAAGGACAAGCCATCATTGTTAAACATGGATTCGGAAAGTAACCTCTTGAAAAGTTGAATAAAGCGCGTCAAATCAA